>NZ_CAWPKW010000054.1:0-16100 GCF_963888615.1 Brasilonema octagenarum UFV-OR1
TGCCTCAACGCGCTTAACCCGCGCACGGCAGTGGCTCCCCAACGCACTGCCTCACAGCAACGCAGCCTGGTACTCCACTTACTACAAGGACGGCATTGCCGATACTACTCAGCTACGGAGGGTAACCGCAGTGGAGTTTATTGTCCCCAAGGCAGTGGCTCCTCATCTGCCGATCTCCTCACCTTCGTTTTGCCGTGACTCCAACCATATGGGGACAGCAATCACAGCAGCTAGAATCAGCAATGCTAAAATTGCAAATTGACTAACCCAAGCAACCAACTGTTCCAGGGAAACAATTCTTCCAGCAAAGAAAGCAAGTGTCACCATAACACTAGCCCATGCGATAGCTCCTGCGATGTTGTATATCATGAATTTGCCAAAGGGCATCTCAACAATTCCAGCAAGTGGTGCGGCAAAAATTCGCAGCAAAGCCAGAAAGCGCCCAAAAAACACTGCTTTAGAAGCATTCTCGCTAAATTGTTCTCTTATAATCAAAAGTCTAGCTTCAGAAACTCTAAACAATCTACCTAGGCGCACAAGCAAAGACCAGCCGCCAGTTCTACCAATCCAATAACCACAGATACCTCCCACAACAGCACCTGCAATGGCGTCACTGAGGACTAGCCAGTAACTAAGTTCCTTACTGCCAGCAAGAAACCCCCCAACCAAAGTGACGGTTTCACCTGGAAGAGGAATCCCTAAATTCTCCAACAATATTCCCAAAAAAATTGCCCAATATCCATATTCATGAGCAACTTTCTGGATGTTTTCTAGTGATATAAATTCAAGAGACATCCAGCTCCGTTATCTTTACAAAATTTTACTTTTATTCTATGTTGACTCTTTTGTGGGCTAGGTGTCAATTGCGTCGTTCTACAAAATTCTGGACTCATAGACAAAAATCAATAGTTACTATACCAACTATTGATTTTTCACTCTTGGTGCTTAAAATACCACATGCGTACACTTACTAGCCTCACACAATTTCTTTTTATATAAAATTTATATTTTCATGAGGAAATTGTAAAAATTTGGTAAAAGATACGGTTGTTACCGAATTTATCATATGGTTATGCCTATATTGGGTAAAGTCAGGACAAATTATACGGCATAAATACTGAAATTCTCTGTCTTAACCCAATCGCTGCCAGTTTCTAGGAAACTGAATTAAGCAGCATTTTTTACTGAGAAGAGAAAATCAGCAGTTGTGTCTGTTTTTTGCATTTGTAAAATATTTCAACTACCCAGTAAGATTCATGACTATCACATCAAATTGTCAAGTTGTTTTGTTTAAACCCGAAGGACGTATAGACTTACAGGGTGGTATTGCTCTTAGCGAAAAGATGTCCGCCATAGTTCCTCAGCCTAATCAACTCTGGGTTCTTGACCTAGCCAAAGTTGATTTCATGGATAGTTCTGGGTTAGTTTCCCTAGTCAAAAGCTTAAAGTTGGCACGTCAAAGCGGTTGTCGTTTCGTTCTTTGCAATGTTCAAGATCCGGTTAGGTTAGTTTTGGAACTGACTCAACTAGATTCAGTATTTGAAATGTTTCACACTTACGAAGACATTTTCACCGTTGTTCAAGAAAAAAGTTTAGTTACAGTCGCCTGAAACCAGATTGGGCGATGGGAATGATGTTCAAGTCGAGTATTGGCTTTGCTGTCAGGCAATACCAATGGCAAGTGAATAAATCTGGCTTTTGAACACCAACGCTAGCCAAAGCAGGTGCAGTGGGAAATGGCCAAAGACGGTCAAAACAAATTTCACTTTTTTCCAGTCCAAACTGTATCAAATATGTCGCCGGTGGTGCTAATAAAAGTTGCAGGAGATTATGTGCCATGTGATACAAGCTTTGACGCAACACATCTGATAAATGCAGGGGCTGGTAATAAGTTAAGTCAGACGCCAGTAAATTGTCTGGTAACTTTTTCCCATTGAATTCATCTGCTAAAGTAATAGCCTCACCATAGAGAGGTCCATAAGCCGTTAACACCACTGGCAACCAAGAACTACCATTGCCAATGGCTACTTGTGTGTGTTGTGTTAATTTGTGACGTAACCCAGGAATATCCCGACAAGCTTTAATAATTCCTTCAAACGGCACTACCAGATTTTCAGGCAAACAGAGGGTTAAAGGGCAATAAATAATCTCCTGCAATTCGTTCGAGGCTTGTAAATCCCAGGGCTGGAATTCTTCTATTTGGTCAATACAAGTCAGATTATTCACCCCTTCGGGGTTCGCCCGTCGCTCCTGGGGAGCCAGTACTGTTGGCGTTTGCGTAGCGCCAAAGTCTGCCGGAGGGAGTATCCCCCCGGCGAGCTTTGCCCCTTCGGGGCGAGCCTGCCCGTAGGGCATAGGAGGGTTTCCCGACAGAGGCATGTGGCGTCCGCGCTGCCTCACTGCAACCACTTGTACAGAGGTTGCTTGCGTCGCGTCTTCAGCAATCGCCATCTCTATTGCAGACAACATCCTGCTTACGGTGGGAGATTGTATGATTTCTCTCCCATCGGATTCGATTACTACTAAGACTTTACGCATTGCTTGTAGAAATATTATTTTGAGGGGAGGCTACCCGAGGAAAATTTGGCAAATCTATCCCACCGTGAGAATCGGTACGGGTTTTCAGCGCCAGACGGTAACTTACGCTCTGAAGTTCTGCCTGGAGTTGGCGATTATCGCGTTGTAGAATTGCTACTTTTTCTCTGACAGGAGTCATGCGCTCCTCGAATTTACGACGATAGATTTGAGGCAACTCTTGTACGACTTGCTCAAGCATCCGACTGCGATCGCTCAGTTCTTGCACAGACTGCCGCAGTTGATAAATCTCACCGTCACGTGCTGAGATTTGCTCTTGATAAAAACTTACCTGCTGCTCTACAGCTTGTAATTGTTCTCGTAATTCTTGCAGTTGAGTGTCATAACGTTCAGACGCTTCGCTTTGGGGCATAAAGTTAGTGTTGCCCTTAACCAATCGGAAGAGTTCTTGAGACAATTGTTGTACTAGCTGATCCCGAAACTGCAATTCTTGGCGTAGGTTCGAGGCTTCTGCATAGAGGTCTTGAATCGAGGTATCATTTTGACTCACAGTGGCTTAGCCCTCCCATTCAGAACTTTTCGTTTTTCATGTACTACTGCGGCAATTAGACATTTGTAAGACATATTTTTATAAGTAAAATTAGCGAGATTATTTTGTGAAATCCGCTTCATTTTATTTGTCTATACGGTAGCTTGAGGCGCTAACTATTATACCATTACTTTAAGATTGTGTAAAAAAAATCCTAGATACTTGAAATACACTGACGCGGCTCGTTTCCTCTGGCTTGAGTATCAAACTTGAGGGCAACAGAGCCGCGTGAAGAATTAATGAATCAAAAGCTTTTAGGCAGCGGGGATTGTTGCCTGAGCTTGTTGTGCTTCTTTGACCTCTTGCTTGATAGTCAGGTAGCGAATCACTTCTTCGCTTAGACGCATAGAGCGCTCCATAATAGCAATCATGTTGCCAGGTCCAGTGTAATTCATTTGTATGTAGATGCCATCTCTTTGCCTATTAATTTCATAAGCAAGACGACGTTTACCTCGATTTTGAATCTCGAAATTGTCTGCTCCGTGTTCCCGCAGCAAGTTCTCATATTTAGCGGTCGCTTGCTCTACCTGTTCATCAGTTAAATCAGGACGGAGGATGTACATTGTTTCGTAAACGATTTGCATGATTTTAATCTCCTCATGGACTATATGGCTGCCGATGTTAACTTGTATTGACACTCGCGATTGACGATACCAACACCAATCAACATTACAAAGCAGCAAGGAACTTTTTGACGTTCTCTCGTGCAATGGGGTTGCCGGGATACTTGCTCACTTTTAGGAATTGTTTATCCTTTTTCTGAGTGAGCTATACGACGGATTGCTTGGGGGATCTGTCTGCCAACTACTATATCTTTATCTTTGGTAAAAGATACGGGTTTTAGTACTCTCCCCTCAGGTTTTATAATCTTACCAGCTTTTCATTTTTATGTAGCAGCTAAATCGCTCATTGAAACATTGCACACTGGCAGTTCGATTGCACAAAAGGATACTAATCAATGGTTATGGCGCAGCGGTATGTGCGAGTTCAAAATCTAGAAGGGCAAGTATACTATGGCTTGCTACAACTGTCTTTTAAGGTACATGTGCTAGATGCTGCACCTTGGCTACAAGGGCAACTCACGGATTTAATTTTGGATCCAGAAAGTTATCAAATCTTGGCTCCCTGCGCTCCTTCCAAAATTGTAGCGGTAGGTAAGAACTATGCAGAGCACGCAGCAGAAATGGGAACAGAAGTACCCGCCGAGCCTTTGCTGTTTCTCAAGCCGCCTACATCTATCATCGCTTCACAGGAAGAAATTCAGTATCCACCGCACTCGCAGCGAGTGGACTATGAAGGAGAACTAGCGCTAGTGATTGGCGATCGCACCATTAAGTGTACACCAGAGGAGGCTCAAACAAAGATTTGGGGTTATACCATTGCTAATGACGTGACAGCACGGGATTTACAAAAACGGGATAGTCAATGGACGCGAGCCAAGGGTTTCGATACGTTCTGCCCTTTGGGACCTTGGATTGTCCGAGAAATCAACCCTGGAGCCAGATTACAGACTTTTTTGAATGAGAACCCAACTCCTGTACAATCTGCCTGTATTGACCAGATGGTGTTTCCCCCAGATTTTCTCGTCTCCTATATATCTCAGGTGATGACACTACTACCAGGGGACATTGTACTAACAGGTACACCATTAGGGGTAGGACCGTTAAATCCTGGCGATCGGGTTCGTGTGGAAATTGAAGGTATTGGTCGTTTAGAAAATACCGTTAGAGATAGGGAAATCCTACAAAATCAGACACACTAAAATCAGAGCTAGTACTGAATGACACGCCAGGGTAAAGGAAAACAAAAGGTAGATGCTAAACTTTTCGCGCTAAGACAAAATCGCGACTGTTTCGGGTTAGGAGGGTTGGGAACAGTTGATAAGAGCTTTCACCTTACTGAGAAAGTACACCCTTTAAAACCAAATTGACAGCCGCTTGAGTATACTGCTCAATCATTTCAGAACTTAGCAATTCGACATCAGGGGTCAGATGTTTGAGGTTTTCGTAGGCATTAGCATAAAAAACGCATACGCCAGCGATAGTAAGTGTTGTCATATATGGATCTAACTTACAGAAAACTCCTTCTTGCATCCCCTTTTCTAAAATTTGAGTTATGTATCCAATTGGTTCTTGCCAACTTGTTAACTGGAAATACTTTCCTTGATTTTGATTCGCTTCTTGAAATAACAACATCCCTCGGTAGCGGTGGGAAATTTCATAAGCGATTATAGTTTGCAAAAATATTCTTAGCGCTTCTGGTGCTGGTAACTGCTCCAAATTTAGCTGCTCTAGTATTTGTTGGAATTGGGTTGCAGGACGTTGCAACACCGCTTGGTATAATCCTTCTTTACTTTGGAAGTAGTAGTAAATCATTCTGGGCGCTACTTTTGCGCTGTTTGCGATCGCCTCAGTTCGCGCCCCAAACAGTCCTAGCTTGGCAAACTCAACCTCCGCAGCATCAAGAATCTGCTGCTTTGTCGCCTCTGCATCACGTATCGCTCGTTTGGTTTTAGATGAAGATTTGGTATTTGCTGTTCCACCCACGACAGTAAAAAATTAATTTTCTTTGCAACAGACAAGCCTCTATAGATAGATTTTACAAGCATCTAAGCTTTTTTACGAAAAAATGAACTAAAAATTTAATTCACTCTTGACAGACAAGCTATGAGTGTTTCATGCTGATATTTATGAAATAAATTTTTAATTAATTGAACCTAGGCTATGCAACGACTTAAATCGGCTCTGGAAATGCCGGGTGATTTCGGCGTGCCAATTTTGAGTGATCTTCAATTTGCTGCAAGTGAAGGGTACTGTTTGCTGCAAAAGTGGCAAAAGTACGGTTCTGCCTTTAAAATGCGACTTTTGGGTCAAAAGTGTGCCGTTTTGATTGGTGCCCAAGCAAACAGACTCGTGCTTGTTGAGCAAGCAGACTGCTTGTCTTCGTATTTGGGTTGGCGATATTTTGTAGAGCCTCCCTTCGGGCGAACCTTGATGATTCAAGATGGACAAGAACACTCAAACACGCGCCGGCTAATGATGCCTGCATTTCATAGTACAGCAATAGCTAGTTACTTTCAAACAATGCAGGAAATTGTGCAAGCCAGCCTTAAAACCTTGGCGACTCAGGGTGAAGTTCCTCTAATGGATGCGTTGCGAAGGATGACTTTGCTGGTTGGGGTGCGACTGTTATTAGGCATACCTCAAAATCAGGAAATTGACGAAATTGAGCAATGGTATGAAGCACAGCTAAAAGCTTCGTTAACGCTATTTCGGCTAAATCTACCATTCACCACATTTGGAAAGGGACAAATTGCACGCCAAAAGTTGAAACGACAACTCCTCTTAATCATTGCCCAAAGACGACAAGCGTTAAGACTGCTTGCTTCACAGGATGCCTTGGGGTTATTTTTAGCAGCCGTTGATACAGAAGGGAAGACATTACCTGATGAGCAAATTATGGATGAAGTAGTGCATTTAGTAAATGCTTCGCACTTTACAACGGCGGGTGTATTATCTTGGGCAATGTTCGAGTTGGCGGCGCGTCCCCAGTGGTGCCAACGCCTGCGCTGCGAACTTGAACAAGTTGTTGGAAGTGGTGATTTAAATGTTGAGCAACTGCGACAATTGCCGCAAATGACTCATTTTTTGAAAGAGATTGAGCGACTCTACCCACCAACTTCTTTAATTGTGCGGGGTGTGGTTAAGGAGATTGAATTTGCAGGATATCAAATTCCCCCAGGTTGGACGATTATTATTTCGCAATTTGTGACGCATCGGCTGTCTTCTATATATACAAATCCAGAAGAATTTGACCCAGATCGCTTTGCGCCACCACGCGAAGAAGATAAAAAAGTACCGTTCTCGTTGCTTGGTTTTGGTGGTGGTGCCCACGTTTGCATCGGTCGAGAATTTGCGTTGATGGAAATCAAGATTTTTCTGGCTTCATTGCTACGTAAATATCATTGGGTGATAACGCCAGAGTATTCTGCTGTTGCGCCCGTGCTAGTTCCTCCTAAAGCCCAGAATAAACTACGGGTACGCTTAACACCTGCTTAAAACATTAGAAATTTGCACGAATATTCTAAAATAATCAACTTTTATTAGCTATATGGCTCGTTTTCTAATTGGTACAATTGCTGCAACCGGACACGTTAACCCCGCTTTACCAATTGCTCGAAAGCTTGTAGAAAGTAGTCACGAAGTATGGTGGTATACAGGAATTGGATTTAAGGATAAGATTGAAGCTACTGGCGCACATCATGTTCCAATTCGCACAGGCATAGATTTGAGCGACTCCAGCACCATTCCCCAATCTTGGTTAGAGCAAAAAGATGCACTCAAGGGATTAGATCAGTTTAAGTTTTATCTCAAGCACGGCTTTATTGATTCAGCAGTTACACAACTGGAGGATTTAACTCAAATATTGCGCGAATATCCAGCTGAGGTTTTGTTGTGTGATGTCTTCTTTCTTGGTATGTCCTGGTTACATGAAAAAACTGACTTGCCGTGGGCAGCATTTGGAATGTCAGCATTACCTTTTAGTAGTCGTGATGTGGCACCTTTTGGACTTGGAATGCAGCCAAATAATTCAACTCTCGGAAGATTACGAAATACATTTTTAAATTGGTTATCAAAAAATGTTTTAATGCGTGATGTGAGGGTTCATCTCGACAGTGTTCGAGCGAAAGTTGGGTTACCACCCAAGTCGCAAGATTTTTTCACTGCTGCACTGTCACCATTTCTTTATTTACAAGGCACGACACCATCTTTTGAGTATCCCAAGAGCGACATTGCGCCTCAAGTCCATTTCATCGGAACCTTTTTGCCTAGTGCTTCATCAGACTTTACGCCTCCACCTTGGTGGGATGATCTTAAATGTGGAAAACCTATTATTCATGTCACACAAGGTACAGTTGCAACTGAGGCAGGAGATTTAATTATCCCCACAATTCAGGCTTTTGCAAATGAGGATGTATTACTGGTTGTGACAACAGGAGGACAACCAGTAGAAAATTTACAACTCACTTCAATTCCTGATAATGTCAGAGTGGAAAAATTTCTTCCTCACGCGCATCTTTTGCCTTATGTTGATGTCATGGTGACAAACGGTGGGTTCAATGGTGTACAAATTGCCTTAGCAAATGGTGTACCAATGGTTACTGCTGGTCAGACAGAAGAGAAGCCAGAAATTTGTGCGCGAGTGCAATGGGCCGGTGTGGGAATTGACCTCAAAACAAGTACACCTACAGCTAAACAAATTCGAGATGCTGTCATGAAAATTATTAGTTCATCTCAATATAAACAAAGGGCAGAGAACTTAAAAACTGAGATGAGTCACTATGATGCACCAACTCTTGCTACAAAGCTATTAGAGCAATTGGCATCAACAAACTTGCCTGTTTTTAGAACAAGTCAGTAATGAGTTCTTTATTAATTCATGTTTTTCAGTACTTCCACCAGAGCACTACCATTTTTTGCAACACAACCTTATGTCACGACTAAGCCATCTCTGACATGAATTGTGCGTTTGGTTTGAGCAGCAACATCGGGTTCGTGAGTCACGATAACTATAGTGATGCCTTGGTTATTTAAATCAGTCAGTAAGTCCATGACATCTTGGGATGTTTTGGTGTCTAAAGCTCCGGTGGGTTCGTCTGCGAGTACAAGAGCGGGATTGTTGACAAGAGCACGCGCGATCGCAACTCGCTGTTGTTGTCCCCCTGAAAGTTGGCTAGGACGGTTATGTAAGCGCTGTGCTAGTCCTACCCTAGTCAAAGCTTGAATTGCCCGTTGGCGTCGTTTCGACTTTGGCACGTTGGCATAAACCATCGGTAGCATAACATTCTCAAGCGCGGTGGAACGTGCCAACAAATTGAACTGTTGAAACACAAAGCCAATGCGTCGATTACGAATGTAAGCGAGTTCATCATTCGCCAATGTGCTTAAATTGCGTCCCTCCAGAATATAGTATCCAGCGGTTGGACGATCAAGGCAACCGAGAATATTCATCAAGGTAGACTTCCCGGAACCAGACATTCCCATAATCGCCACGTATTCGCCTTCTTCAATGGATAAGTCAATTCCCTTGAGAATCGGAACTTCCGTGTTGTCTAAACGATAACTTTTCGTAATCGATTCCATCCAAATCATTGTTGCAGCCATTTTAGTCACTCCGTAACGCAGTAATTGAAGAAGAAGTCAGAAGACAGAATATGTCCTACGGACACGCTACTTTGAACACAAATCAGAAAATCAATGGGAGATTGAGATCCGCCACTGATTCAACACCACCAAGTGCGGAATGATCGCTCATTGAGTCGAGTTGAGGGGCGATTGCCGGAGGCGCAGCTAGCTTAACGCCAGTCATATCATGTCCGCCTAATTACTTATAATTCGTCTATACTTTCAATTACATCAATCCAAGATGACAGCTTGCCCCTTGTTTGAATTACAATTTTGTAATCGATAAAAAATCTGGCTCTTCTGGCTTTGGTGGAAATTTTTAATCTTTAATTTGCTCAATAGATAGTTCAAAACATCAAAGTTTTGAATGACCATCAAAAAACCATGCATATCCTGTTCGTCGAAGATGAATCAAGAATAGCAAGCTTCGTCCGAGCTGGACTGAAGGAACAGGGAATTGTCGTTGATTATTGCGACAACGGTGATGATGGATACATCAGGGCAATGGAAAATGAGTATGATGTAATCGTGCTGGACATCATGGTTCCAGGGAAGGATGGGCTGTTTATCCTTAAACACCTGCGACGAGAAGGGCGTAATGTGCCAGTGATTTTGTTAACTGCTCGCAATGAACTAGATGATCGACTTGAAGGTTTAAATCTTGGGGCGGACGACTATATAGCCAAACCATTTTTTGTTGAGGAGTTGGTTGCCCGCATTCATGCTGTAGTGCGTCGGAGTATAAGCGTTAACGGAGGGACTCCACAGGAATATCGCCAAAACCTGTTGTCTGTCGGCTCGCTCAAATTGGATCGTATCACGCGGGAAGTCACCTGCAATCAACAGGTAGTGGAACTCACCACCCGCGAATTTAATCTTCTGGAATACCTGATGCGCTCTCCTGGACGAGTCTTTACCCGTATGCAAATCCTGGAACATGTCTGGGGTTATGATTTCAACCCCAATACCAACGTCGTTGATGTATGTATCCAAAGGATTCGCAAAAAGATTGACCCGATTAGTGGAACGGCTTGGATTGAGAGTGTACGGGGAGTTGGGTATCGTTTCTCTAAGCCAGAGTCTTAATTTTTGACTATTCTAGTCACGAGTTCCACTGTAAGCAGCTTCGGAGATAAAGGGAATCTCAGCGTAGAGTCCTCTTACAGCTTGAACAATACTATATATTGATGCACCGACAACTGCTACGAAAATCAAGGTAAACATCACACTTTGAAACAAAGGTTCTGGTATTGACGCACCCTGTTGCACAATACCTATAAGGTCTAAAACTGCCCCGCACAAATAAGCAAATATAGACAGCAAAAGAGCTTGCAAGGTATGGAAGCGGATAAAGTGTTGAACTTTTTCGTTTCTTACTACAAGAAGAAACAAAGCAAAGAAAATTATTAGACTGGCAAATGGTATCCCATAATACAGTTGAATCAGAGGAATAAAAGGTATGTAGAGCGATCGCAACAAAGGCAGCTTAGCAAAACTACTAACTTCAATAAAAGGTAAAAGATAAGGCAAGCAAGACAAAAGGCGGTCTTGAGTTGTGGTACCTCCGCGCCAAGCCATCTTGATTTCTCCCGTTGTTAAATGTTGATGTTACTATGCCAAGGATAACGCAGTTAATTAGGTAGAGGATAAAGTCTCTACCATTAAGCATAGTTGTTGGTCATTCAATATTAGCAACTCGAAAACCCATAAGACACTCAAACTGGTCTGGCTGCTGTTCAGTCAGTTTGCGAATAGCTTGACCACAATAGAGTTTACCTTGACGCCACCGGGGTTGACCACTTCCGTCAGCAAGTAAACAAGATTGGCATACCTGTTGAGGAGCAAAAATTTGGTTATCCATGAGAATTACTAGCATCCTATTTCTCCTATCAGTCCTGAGGATGATCCACATATACCCAGGGGGAGAAAACTGGTAAGGATGGCAATAAATGCTGTAGCGGATGATTCGTCCGTTTTGCTGGACGTTGTTACATCTGTTACATTTTTGTCTGTCTTTGCCCAACCTCCCATGCTCACTTTGGAAGAATGTGGATCATGACAATCTCATCAAAATTTATATATTGAGTTTAGTTTATTGTACGTTGCTTGTTTTGCTTTGTAGTCAAAAGTAATACATAAATTAATTTTTGAATTTTTTGATCAAGGCTAAGGGTGTAGGGGTGTGAGCGCTCAGCGGCTCGACTGAGCGTTCGACTGAGATCACGCCCAAGTCTTGTGTAGGGCGGCTGTGCCGACGCCCCAGATGTGGCGTGTGAAATTCCCCTATCAGGCTGCAAGCGGGAGGATGAGAACCCCTAGGCAATAGCTGCGGGGATGAAATCCGACTCGACGGGTTTTAACCCGGCGTTTCTCTACTTTCCGCGTTGATTTTCAATATACTTTTTGACTACCTCAGTACTGACTTGACCTGTTGTCGCCACAAAATAGGTAGGAGTCCACAAAGCGGGTAGCTTTTTTAATTCAGGAAATTCTTTTCTCAAGTGGTGAGACGCTCTTGCTTTTACCCACCTTGCAATATCTGCCGCTGACTCATTAGTGGGAGCATTAATGAAAAAGTGAACATGGTCTGGCATGATTTCCAGCGCAATCATCTTCCATCCGTGTTCTGTCACTAGTTCAAAGATAATTTCTTGTAGCCGTTTCGCCACATCCTGAACTAGTATAGGCTTTCTTCGTTTAGGTACAAATACAAAATGATAATTGATTGACGATATTGAATTTTCAGTGCGCCGATACTCATAATCTTTGCTTGATAGTTTAGCCATATTTCCGGAATAATGTTGTTGATGCCTGTAGTAGCTATGATAATTAACAACAATAGGGTGATGCTAGTTGTACAGGACTATCCCAGTCAGAGCAAGATTTACTTCGGAAGAAAATGCATTTTGGTTAGACCAGTGTCAACACGCAAGTAGTTTGATTAACTGTGCTGTTTACCACATTCGGCAAACGCATTATACACGTCTTCAAGAAATGGATAATGCATACACAACTTACTGGCGCGCTGATGAGTTGCGTTGCAGTTGGAAAACTTACCAGTGCAACAGTTCTTATCCGGAATTGGACAAAGTTCTTAAAGACAACCCGCACTACAAAGGTCTGGCAGCGCAGGCAGCTCAACAAACTTTAAAGTCAGTCGGTGAGTCAATCACAAGTTACAACGGACTTGTAAAAGCTTATTACAAGGGAGAAGTTGACCGCCCGTCTTTACCTAAGTACCGCAAAAAAGGAGGATTAGCCGCAGTCACGTTTCCACGTCAAGCCCTCAGTTTTAAAGATGGGTACTTCAAGCCATCAATCAGCAAACAAACAAAACCAGAACTTATTATAGAAATCAAGTTGAAACTACCTGATTTTATTGATTCTGATTGGGTCAAACAAGTGACAATCCGCCCATGTCTTGGGGAATTTATGATTGACTGGGTTATTGATGATGAAAAAAAACCAATTAAAGTCAATCCAAACCTTGACTACAGTCATGCTTGGTCATTCGACCACGGAGGAACAAACTGGCTAACGGGCGTTTCAACACGCGGGAAAAGTTTTATTATTGATGGTCGCAAGCTTAAAGCGATGAATCAAGGTTATTGTCGCTTGGTTGCGAAGTATAAACAGGGAAAGCCTGATTTCTACTGGGACTCCAATCTCAACCGAGTGCAACGTAAACGCAACAACCAAATGCGTGATGCGATTAATAAGGCAGCGCGGTTCATTGTCAATCGCTGTTTGAACGACAAGATTGGCAACATCATTATCGGATGGAATGACGGGCACAAAGTTGGTTCTGATATGGCCAAAGTCAATAATCAAAACTTTGTACCCATCCCTACAGGACGATTGATTGCGCGGCTAAAACAACTGGCGAGTGAATACGGAATCGTTTGTACTGTGGTCGAAGAAGCGTACACAAGCAAAGCATCTTTTCTAGATGGCGATAGTCTCCACAAGTTTGGTGAAAAACCCAAGGATTGGAAGCCATCGGGTAGAAGAGTAGAACGTGGGTTGTATAAAACAGCCACGGGTTTGTTAATTAATGCAGATTGCAACGGTGCAGCGAACATTGCACGAAACGTAGCTACACAGCTAGGCGTTAGCCTGGTCGAGGTAGGTAGGGCAGTATTGGCACTGCCACAACGATATGACTTGTTTTATCGCTTAAGTCAATCATATCGTAGACGCTGCGCAGATGGGCTTTTAGCCCTCGGAGCAGCAACAGTCTAGAATCCCCCTTTTTCTAAAAGGGGGAGATGTCAAGTAACTTCTTAACTGTTCACTGTTCACTGTTCACTGTTAACTGTTCACTGTTTGAATGGACAGGCGATAATTGAGTAAGTCGGGCTAAATAAATGTCATGAATGATGAGTCATTAGTCAAGAACTCTTAGACCATAAACTCATACCTCTAGACAGTTACCGACTATTGTGCAAATTTCCATAAGGATAACGATTAGTGACTTTGACTAACTCAGATTTTCTTGCCTCCTCCGATCCTGCGGTAGCGGAGTTAATCAACCAAGAACTACAGCGTCAACGCGATCACTTGGAGTTGATTGCTAGTGAGAACTTTACCTCGGCTGCTGTCCTAGCGGCTCAAGGTTCCGTACTGACAAACAAGTATGCTGAGGGATTGCCTGGTAAACGTTACTATGGTGGTTGTGAGTTCGTAGACAAAATTGAACAACTGGCTATTGACCGTGCTAAACAGTTGTTTGGTGCTGCTCATGCCAATGTACAACCGCATTCTGGCGCACAGGCAAATTTTGCAGTGTTTTTGACGCTGCTGGAACCAGGTGATAAATTCATGGGGATGGATTTGTCTCACGGGGGACACCTGACGCACGGTTCACCTGTCAACGTATCTGGTAAGTGGTTCCAGGCTTGCCACTACGGTGTTAATCAGCAAACAGAAGAACTAGACTATGACCAAATTCGAGAGCTGGCGCTTAGGGAGCGTCCAAAGCTTTTGATTTGTGGTTATTCTGCATATCCTCGCATAATTGATTTTGAAAAATTCCGTAGTATTGCTGATGAAGTCGGTGCGTACTTACTGGCAGATATAGCCCACATCGCCGGATTGGTTGCTAGTGGTCTTCACCCCGACCCCATTCCCTATTGTGATGTTGTAACTACAACAACACACAAAACTCTACGTGGTCCCAGGGCTGGCTTAATCTTAACCCGCGATCCAGAACTGGGTAAAAAGCTTGATAAATCGGTTTTCCCTGGTAATCAGGGTGGACCACTCGAACATGTGATTGCTGCAAAAGCAGTTGCTTTCGCTGAAGCCCTCAAGCCAGAGTTTAAAGCATATTCTGCTCAGGTGATTGACAATGCTCGTGCCTTGGCTACCCAACTTCAAGACCGAGGTTTAAAGTTGGTGTCAAATGGAACTGATAATCATCTAATGCTAGTAGACTTACGGTCGATTGGTATGACGGGTAAGCAAGCGGATCAGTTGGTTAGTGGTGTGAATATTACTGCCAACAAGAATACAGTACCGTTTGACCCAGAGTCACCATTTGTGACTAGTGGTTTGAGGTTGGGTTCTCCAGCTATGACAACGCGTGGCTTGGGAGTCGAAGAGTTTACGGAGATTGGCAATATTATTGCTGATCGCTTATTAAATCCAGATTCAGCAGACATTGCTGAAGATTGTCGGCGACGAGTAAAAGCGTTGTGCGATCGCTTCCCCCTATATTCTCACATCACGATTCCTGTACCAGCATTAGTATGACATCATCGCTAGGTTAAGGTAGTTCACCGAATCAGTTCACAATTCATTTGGAATTGTTATATTTGTAAGTTATGAGTTAGGCATTTTTCATGAAAACTTCCTAACTCATAATTTTTTATGTCTCTATTTAGCAATGTTTTTTTGATGTCTTTTAGCCAATATGAGACTATAATGCAGTGAAAATGCTACAAACGTTTGTCACAAAAAAGTAACAATTCATTTCAGGAGTTATCCAGTGTCTATCCCAGAAATAACTCAAGCGCTTTTGGCGGCAAAAAAAGAAAAAGGACTAACCTTTGCTGATTTAGAAAAGATTTTGGGACGTGACGAAGTGTGGATTGCATCTGTTTTCTACCGTCAAGCTAGTGCTTCTGAGGAAGAAGCGAAGTTATTGGTTGAAGCATTAGGGCTTGATACGATTTATGTTAGGGAATTAAGTGAATACCCTGTCAAAGGTTTGGGACCTATTGTTCCCACAGACCCGCTTATTTATCGTTTCTACGAAATTATGCAGGTTTATGGAATGCCGATCAAAGAGGTGATTCACGAGAAGTTTGGTGATGGGATTATGAGCGCCATAGACTTTACTTTGAATATTGAAAAAGAAGAAGATTCTAAAGGCGATCGCGTAAAAGTCATCATGTCTGGAAAATTTCTGCCATACAAAAAATGGTGAGATTTCATCTGCGGAAGTTCACATCCTTGTAAACGTGCAGAAAATTTTCAACCAATCTTTCTATAAGTCTGCTTACGCCCTAATTGAATAACGTTCTAACTCTTCACACAATAACAGCAAACACCACAAAAAACATTAGATTTGACACCTTACTACTCTCAAGAAAATGGAGCAATATAAGTCAATACGGTTCAGTTAGCAGTGTTGAATTCTGTTGATCCCCCCAACCCACGCCAGGTGCTACAAGTCGGGAAACCCGAACGCCAGATACCTCTGTCGGGAAACCCTCCTCCAGTACTGGCTCATGCCACATGCCTCAACGCGGGGAACCCGCGCACGGTGAGACAGCGCTGCAGGAGGG
>NZ_CAWPKW010000055.1:0-109353 GCF_963888615.1 Brasilonema octagenarum UFV-OR1
TATCTGGTGAGACCAGCGCGAATGACGGCTCTCCCGACAGAGGCGACTGGCGTTCGCCCTTGGCGTGCCGCAGGCATACCCGAAGGGCGTTGGGGTTCCCAAGGACGGTGCACCTGGCGTGAGGGATGCCCGACAGGGCAGGGTGAGGTTAAAAATTTTGGGTAATTCGATGACTTGTGTGTACACGGTAGCCTTAGTAAGGAGAGGGGTACCCGGAGGGTGGGGTGAGGTATTGATCCGAACGGATATGATATGAAACATTACTTGAGGTAAAACAGCAATCCAATCCCTGCGATCGCAACTATAACACCAGCGATCGCCCTGACGCTGACTTTCTCTTTCATAGCGATCGCAATGGGGATGACAAATAATGGACTCGTCTGCAACAAAGTGAAGGATATTCCCGCAGGTGTAAGTTTAATTGCTGTCTGTTGCAACCAAATTCCTAAATAAGTTCCACAGAAGGAAGCTAAGATAGCCACGAGAAGAAATCGAGGTTCTTGTAATATCTTTAACTGAACGCTGCTGACTTGTTGCTTGCGGCAAAGTATCCAAATCAAAAGCATTAACACGGCTGCTGTCAATCGCAACAAGGCTGCCCACAAGGGGCTGATACTCGTGTTTGCCAAAGCTGCACGCGAAAGGACACCCCCTGTCGCATTTGCGATCGCCGCCAACAAAGCAAAACATATTCCCCGCCACGGGTATGTTAAAGAAGTCTCACTTGTACTGGGGACTCTTTCGGTAACAACCCAAGCAACACCCAAAACAGTCAGCAAAATACCGCACCAAGCACTCACATTTAACTGCTCTTGGAGAAAAATCAACGCCAGTATTGCCGTTATCGGTGGGGCAAGAGTTCCAATCAGTAAGACACGACGTGCGCCGATAAAATTTATGGCTGCCAAAAAAGCTGTATCGCCTAAACAAATGCCTACAAAACCACTCAGGTGGATGAGACACACAGATAGGGGTGGAATGCTAGGAAACAATTCGCCACGGATGAGGATGGTGAGGAAGAGGAAGGCGATCGCAATTATCCCTTTGATCAAGTTGAGTTGCAATGGCGGGATACGCTGTCCCAAGCGCCCATACAATACTGATGCCAGCGCCCACAAACAGGCAGCAGACAAAGCTGCAATTTCACCCTGAAAACTTGTTACAGACAATATTAAATAATTATTAATAGTAACAAACATCCGTTTTTTACAAATAAATTTTATAATATTTTCATATCAAGACCTCTATAAACTTTAGCACTCAATGCACTTCACTGCTAATTTTCTTGGGACAACTTTTAGCACTCAACGTATTTTACTGCTAACTCTTTTAGGAGAGAAACCTTAGCACTCTCAAGACTAGAGTGCTAGTCTTTGGAATTTTGTTATTTATAAGATAGGAGGATTAGAAGTTTTTTATGGTGAGACTCAAGAGATTTTTAAGACATTAAACTTTTTAGCAACTCTGGTTTGAATAAAATTCACGTCATAATTTGGAGAAGTAGAATGAAATACACTTTCGACATTGTAGGCGTTTCTCCAGTTTTAGATTTTTTTAGTCATCAACAGCACAATTTACACAAACCACAGCATCAAGCTGTGGAATATGTGGGAACTCATAAGTGTACGCTTGATGCCATCATCAAATCTGTAGAACCATTGCCACCAAAGTGGGGCTGGAATATAGATGAAGTAGTGGATACAGTGATTTCGTTTTGGATGAAGAATTCAGAGAGTATCTGTTATTGGAACTCACGTCTTGTGGATGCAGGTAGTAATAACTTGTTAGTAGCAAGAGTCGCGGATATTAAGGCTTTAAAAACAGAATTTGAAGTCTTACTGAGTCAGAACTGGTGAATTTTGTGCTCTCGAAAAATGTTTGGAAAGTTTATAGGGGTTATCTTTTAAATCATATACACCACCGCGATCAATGTAGAGACGTTCCATGGAACGTCTCTACAACCATGTATTGCACTTAGTTCCCTCCTTAGAGAGCAAGATTATGTGTTTGATGACTCGGCGATCGCCGATTTACCAACGCTGCAAAAAAACCTTGCTGCGATAGAAAATCTTAACTCACAGGTGATTGCACAAGTGATTCGTCAGTGGTATCTCAACCATGAATCTGTGATAGATGCCATATTTGACAAAGAATCAAGAGAAATTAATAAAGTCGCGAAGACAAAACCGCAAAGTCAGGAAAACACTTTGGAGAATCGTTACCGGATTTTGGAGGAGGAAGTGCAAAAATTACAAGAGAGAAAGAAATAGAGTTTCTCGTTCCCATGCTCTGCGTGGGAACGAGAAGAGAACGAGAAGGGAACGAGAGACGAGACACAGACGAAACAGAGTATGAGAATTTAAAATCTAAAATCCAAAATGGTATTACTTCTCAACCAAATTTGCGATCGCTGTCGCCAAAAGAACTGGTTCAATTGGCTTGGGAAAATGAAGCGTAAAACCAGTACCATTAGCTTGCTGTTGAGGAGTCTGCCCGGCGTAAGCAGTGAGGGCGATTGCCGGAATTTGTCCTCCTCGTTCAGCTGGCAAAGATCTGATTTGACGAATCAGCATATAACCATCCATTTCTGGCATTTTAATATCACTCACCAGCAAATCTGGCTGTTCTTCAACCAGTGATGAAAGGGCTTCATGTGCTGAGGCGGCTGCAGATACACAAGCCCCATAAGCTTCTAGTAGAAAAGCCAAAAAATCGCGGTTGTCTGGTTCATCATCCACAACCAGTACCCGCACACCATGTAAATCTGGACTCTTGTCATCTTTTTGAGTCTCACCTTGAGTTATGGAGGGATTCAGCATCAATGGAAGCCTAACAGTAAAAGTTGCTCCCTTTCCCTCACCACGACTTTCAGCTTCAATAGTTCCGCCGTGTAATTCAACTAAGTGGCGCACAAGAGAAAGCCCTAAACCCAAACCCCCAAATTTTCTGTTATAACCACTATCTTGTTGACGGAAGTAATCAAATATATAAGGTAAAAATTCTGGTTTTATACCTTTGCCTGTATCAATAACTTGAACTTGAGCGTATAAGCCAACCCTTTTTAATCGAACGGTGACTTGTCCATTTGATGGCGTAAATTTCACAGCGTTAGAAAGGAGATTCCACATGACTTGCTGCAATCGTTTGGAATCACCAAAAACTACTCCCAGATTAGCATCAAATACAGTCAATATCTCAATTGACTTAGCTTGAGCCGCAAGATCTACACTTTCTATAGCTTTGGTAATTATAGTTTGCAGGTTAACAGCAATTGGATTAAGAGTTAGCTTCCCACGCAAAATTTTAGATACACTTAGCAAGTCATTGATCAGTTGCACCTGTAAACTCGCGTTACGCTCGATAGTTTCCAGTGCCTGCTCTTTCTTGTTATCATTAAGCTTACCACTGCGTAAAAGTTTCACCCACCCGAGTATTGGATTTAAAGGTGTTCGCAATTCATGAGAAAGAACAGCAAGAAACTCATCTTTTATGCGGTTTGCTGCTTGAGCCTCTTCTAAAAGTTTATTGCGCTCATCTTCCGCTCGCTTGCGTTCAGTGATATCTCTTAAAGAAACAAGATAAGCAGCTTCTCCTTGCCACTCAATTTCTACCACGCGCATTTGGGCAATTTTTTCGAGACTATCCTTTGCTGCGGTGCGTTCTGTGTTACATCTATATGGGTAAATATCGACCTCTGTATTATCCCCACCAACAACTGGAAAGCCAAATAACTCACCCAATAATTCTTCTTGCTTGCAGGCAAATAGATTTAGTGCTGCTGGGTTAATAAAACGCACAATACCACCTCGATCTACAACCACTATACCGTCAGCATTTTTGGTAATCAGCGTTTGTAACTGTAGCTCAACCTTTTGCAGTGTTGCTTCCACTTGTTGGGAGTGCTGTTTTTGTCTTCCTAGTTCTGCTGTCTGTTCTTGCAGCTCTTGTCTTAAATCTTCCTTATGCAATTGGGACGATTGTGTTTTCTCCCCAAGAACCTGTTTTATAATTTCAGGAAGCCGTGCCAGTTCATCTTTGGATAGGTAGTCTGTTGCTCCTGCCTTTATACATCTTACCGCAATAAATGCGCTATCCGTACCATTAATAATCACAAAAGGAATGTTCAACCCCTGCGCGTGCATTTCTTGCAATGCTTCCAAGGCGTCTAAATCTTTTAAACTGTCTTCAGCAACGATCGCATCGCAACCACAATTGAGATAAGTAAGGTAATCAACTTTTGTTGCTACACACTTATAATCAACTGTAAAACCAGCTCCATTCATCACAGCGAGGATATTTTCTGTAGATTGGGGCGAGTTTAATAAAAATAATATAGTACATTTGTTATCCACTTTTAACAGGTTTTCGTAAACGGGTGATTAATATAATTTAATATTAATCGCTAATGGTGCCGCACAATATCACCCAAAGACTTATGTTTACTACTCTTCCTGTAGAAAGAGAAGAAAAAGAGGTATTCACCAGGGAACGCTTAACAGTGAACAGTGAACAAGGGGTGGACTTTGTCCGTTTCCTACCTGATAACTGATAACTGATAACTGATAACTGTTTTACTCATTTTGGTTTGTAAAAACCAGAGATAGGATTACCAATCAAAATGCCAGTGATGTTGCGAAATGGTTTGCCGATGTGCATGCCCCGATTATCAATTGTAAACTCTCGGATTTGTTTATCGTGCTGTGATCCGCGCATTTTTATCACTGCTATTCCTCTGCGAATTTCTCCATAAATTTCAACATATCGTAGTAATATAATGACATCAGTAGTGATAGAGATATGATTTTCGGAAGTTGAGGTACTACTAACAAGACTCATCGGAGTTGTGGAGGTGTACAGTGCTGTCATTTTACGTTCTCGAATCATTGAATTTAGACCAACAAGAAATTGCCGAAACTCTTCTGTACTAGAAACCCACTCCAATGCTGAGAGACTATCAATTGCTACCCGATGCGGTTGAAATTCCTCAATCATTTCTTGCATTTTGATCAGGTGATACTCTAGTGGATGTGCCTCTGGATTGCGACATACAAATTTCAATTGCCCATCCCGTTCCATTTGTCGGAAGTCAACACTCCACCCCAGCGCATTTCTCAAAATCAGTTCTCGGTTTTCCTCAAAAGCAAACAATAAGCAACGTTCGTTATTATTAACCCCCGCTGCAATAAACTGAGTTGATACCAAAGTTTTGCCTGTACCTGTAGCTCCTGACACAAGAATAATAGAATTTTTAAAAAAACCACCGTCACACATACCATCCAATTCGGGAACACCAGAAGTTATACGGATATCAGTTGTGCTTTCTTCTGTTGTTTCTGTTCTAGACAGGGGAAGAATCACAATCCCTCTGTCAGCAACAATTGAAAAAGGAAATTCTCCCTGCTTGTGAGAACTACCTCTATACTTAAGAATTTCTATAGTTCGTCGGCGCTTCTGCTGGAATATAACATTCCGCAGAATAATCACATTGTCAGCGACAAACTCCTCAACACCGTAAGTGCTAATATCACCGTAGTCTTGATTGCGTTCAGATGTCACCACAACCGTACTTTCAATTTGTTCCAAAACTGAACCAATCATGAATAAGTCATTGCGAACTTGAGCTTTATCAGGTAAATAAGTAAACATTGCTCCCAGACAATCCATTGAGACTCGTGCTGCACCTACCTGATTGATGGCATACTTAATCCGAGCAACAAGAGAATCAAAGTCGTATTCTCCACTCACCAAAGGCTTTTCTCCAGGTTGGCGAGAAGCATCAACAAACGCCCATTTGCCTTCCTCTTCCCATTTGCGGATATCCCAGCCAAAGCCTCGCATATTTTTTCGTATACGCTGGGGAGTTTCTTCAAAAGTCACAAACACCCCATTCTCGCCCCGTTCAATTCCCTGTGCAAGGTACTGAGATGCAAATACAGTCTTACCACTACCTGCGGTACCAACTACTAATGTGACTCGTGACTTGGGTAATCCACCTTCAGATAATATGTCAAAGCCAGGAATTCCAGTGATCAGCTTCTCAACCAAATCTTGTTCTTTTTCTTGATTCATTTGGTGAAATTTAAACTTTTATATTAAAAAATCCAATAGCAGGGATTAGTATTCTTAATGTATTTTACTGCTTATAGGGAATATTAAGCCCTAACAATACTGTGTGTGTATTTGATAGATCACCAATAATTCGTATCTTTGGTAAGGGAAATTCCTTAATTAAAGTTGGGGTTACTAAAATTTTCTCAGCTTCAGCAACTTGGGGTTGCTCCAGTACATCTATAATTACTATCTCATGTCTATTGCGCAGATGTGACTCGCACAACTGAATCAAATTGGATATCGCTCGTTGGGACCGGGGCGTGTATCCTGTAATATACAGTTTGAGCAGATATTTATCACTCATTTGTCAGTCAAGTCATAACTTGCGATCTTTTTGTATTCACTTTTTATCGAAGTTATTATAAGTTTTTATAATGTAGGATTTGCTCAGACTAACGAGGTATTTCTAAATGTCTAGAGGTAGTGAGTTATTTGTGCATTAGCCATGAACTACAAGCTAGCCGCCTTCGGCTGAGCTAGCTGTTTCTGTGGAACAATAGCGATGGTGCTGTAACCTTGCCCCACTCTCACAGGCTTCGCCCCTGACATTGGTTGAGCTTGATGTTCGTAAGTACGCTCTTTTAATGTCACCGCATCAAGTCTTGGCCAAGCCGTATGATCTCCTGCTAAGAGGATTTGTTCTGTTTGGGAAAGTTGTTTTATATACAACTTCATCAATTCTTCTCTTGGTGGATTGCCGTCTTCTAAAGCCTCGTAGATACTAGACCACTGTCGTTAAAATACTGGAGATACGGAGAGTTACACAAACGAGTAAACACTACGTGTCACTAACACTGCATCCATTAGGTCAAATAAAGCATCTTTGGCTTTACTTAGAATCGTATACGCTTTAGTGCGGAATTGTTTAAGCTTATCAAATGGCATGGTCAATGTGGTACTTTTTTCCTTTTATCAGCATTGACCATCTGGTGGTCAGTTCAATATGGCTGACCACTTTTTCTTTTCAGGAAAGTTTCTATTTCCGCTCTTGTGCGTATTTTTTTTGACTCACAATTCTGTAGGTGTTATTTTCTGAGCGATCGCCTTTAGTCTAAACTCCAGTAATTTGGACAATCTCATCATTGCTTGTGTCATCAGAACGCACTTCAGGCGGTGCACCAAAAGGTACCAGAAAGCCAGCGAGATACCACTTAGAAGCTGGCTGCGTCAGGACTTCGCGAGCGTAGGTGGTATCATTGAGTGTTGGTCCTACTAAGTCAAGTTGCAGGGCATTCGTTATGTGCGAACGCACTTCGGCTGGAGTAGTGGCTGGCATGGTGTATCGCCGTTTACTAGAGGTACAGCAAGCAATCAACTGTATTTCTTATGTTGACGAAAGTTTTGTCAAGTGTCAATTCATAACTTCTAAAATTATATAGATAAGCGTCAGATAATTAGGCGTGTCAAGTTGCACAGCTTGAGAAGGTAGATAATATTATAGATAGAACGCCCAAACAGAGCAAACAAATATGTTATGTCAGCTAAAGAGAAATTTATAGATTTCTCGTTCCTATGCTCCGCATGGGAATACCCTACAAGAGGCTCTGCCTCCCAATAATTATAAATTATAATGGCTCAAGCTGATAAGCCTTGACTTCAATACCAGCGCTGTAAGGTGCTTGAAACAATTTTGGATCACAAGAAGTAACGCAGTTCCAACGGAGTGTGTGCAGATACGCAGAAAACAGCCGTGCATCATCAAAACCCCGGCTGGCGACTAAATCCCAATTAGTTGCACCTATGTACTGAGCATCAATTTCCCGTTCCCAGAGAACTTCTAGGGACTCTCCCAATGCATCGTCGTTCAGACACGAAAGACGAACTAAGGTGTCTTCCTCAACAGACAGTCCAGGAACGACATCTTCTACAAGATACTGGCGGGAGCGTACCCGAATAATTTGTCCGGCTTCTAGGTTCATCAGTGGTATTTTATCAGGAATTCGGTTTTGTTTATGAATTTACTAGTTGAGCTAGGGAACGCTTCGACAAGCTCAGTGCATCGCGCTTAACAGGAAACAGGGAACAGATTGAGAGCGATCGCGAAGCGCGTCTGTGGGAGTGTTTCAGCCAAATCAGTGATTCAGTATGACAATCACAAGAATTGGTAGTTATTGCTGTAGCGCATGAGTAATACAGTCTGCTTCCAACACAACCATACTCTTAGTCTCGAACACAGAACAGCGTTTTGTTAGCATTACAAGTGCCGGAACTGTTCCCTGTTCCAAGCTGGTTAAAGCCTCTGTAAACGCTGGCTGAAAACTTCTAAGCCAGCTTTTGCCGCTCAGATAATCAGGTGTAAACGCTGCGCGATCCAACAGCCAGAAAGTTATCCCATACTTCTGAATCAACTGTCGTGCTGCTAATAAGTTATCACTGTACTGAGCATGAATCAAATCAATGCTTCGTTGGTGAATCTGACGGTAGTAGCCTAGATGGAAAGGAAGTGCGTATTCTTTACCGACTAAAATAGATCGTTGGGCAAACGTCGGGATATTATTAGCTTCATCAGACAGGGTAGCAATAAGAATGTTTTTCGGTTGCCTCTGAAAAAATTTATACAAACCAGACTCGTTAGACACTCTATAATTCGTTTTTGGAAAGCTATTTGAAAAATTAGGGTATAGTACGAGCGTTGCTCCTAATGTTACCATTAATACGAGTATCCAGAATCTTTTTCTTGGGAGACTGGATTCTGTCATTTTCTCACAAGCCCGAAAGAGTGCATCCAGTATTAGGGTTAACATTATTCCAGCAGCAAGCGCCATGACAATTCGCAAAGTATGACTTATATATCGGCTAGGAAAAAATAGTTTTAGTAGCAAAGCATGAGATGCAAAAAATAGACATAAGGATACCAACACGATTTGAGATAAAACTGCAACCTCGCTTTTGACTTGCTTAACCAATGGGAAGCAAGACACATTTTGCAGCACTATTGGCAACAACAACCCAACCCAAATCAAAGGAGGTAATAACGGCGGCAGAATACCACTATGTTGTCCAATTAGCCAAAACCTCCAAGAGTTGTCGTCAAAAAAAGGATGTCGTCCTCCCGGCCAGAACTCTGGCATTGCTCTGGCTTGTGTAGCGGTGACAACTGGACTAAACTCAGAGGAAACTAAGGCATAAGGCAAGATTGCGAGAAAGCCTAGCCCCAAAGCAGCTACACACAACAATAAGCTACTGTGCTTCTGCTGAAGCCGGGGTGAGCAATACTTCCAGTTCCATAACCGTAGGAACAAAATTCCTTCTGAAATAAATATAAATACAGGATAAATAAGCCCTTGCAGAACGAGTGTTACGCACACGGCTAGCCAAGATGTACGTAGCATATAGTACAAGAATGCTAAAAACAATGGATATACAAAAGATCTAGGTGTGGCAGAAACCAAGTCATCCTGGAACCAAAGACTTTGATTTAGGAGGAATGTAGCGATAAATCCAGCCATGGGCACTGGAAAAATCTGGAGGCAAACGCCAAAACAGTAGGCGGTGGCAATTAAGCTCAATACGATTGGTAAAATTTTACTGAGTAAAAGTGGATTAATATTTAGACTTGCCATCAACTGGTAAACAGTAGCAAATCCAGGCGGTGTGATGGATTTAAAGTAATCTGCAATCAAATCATGAGGCAGTAGTTCTGGATCTATAAACCGCTGCATCCAAAACACATACTCCCGCGCATCATCCTGGACAACGTATTCATTTTTGAAAGCTTTCAGAAGCCCTAAAATACCATAAAAAAATGCAAACGATAGGCTCAGACCAAACCAAAATATAACTGATGTAGAGGTTCTCAAGTGTTCAGAAGCAGATAATTTGTCTATCGGAGCAGTAAAAAATCTATGCAGACGTGAGACTAGCATTATCTGTTTCTTATCGTTTCAAGAAGTGTTTTAGCAAAAGCACAATTAAACTCCCCAATAGTACCCAATTGACACTCCCCTAGCTACGTGAATATTGGACTACGTGCTGATCATCATATCTAATAATTGGCAATGTGATGACTGCTTTGTTGGGGCGATCGCCGTTCGCGGAGCGTGCGCTTTGCGCTCAGGCGGCTGCTCCGCACCATCGCGCTTTTTAGCCGGCGCTGACACTTACTTCAATCTTTCGTGTCAAAGATATTGAAAGCGAAAATACCGGACTTCTAGATTAGCAATTTGCTCATCCTGATGACACTATTCAACCGTTCAAAAGCTGAGTACGGGAATTTTTTACAACAATTAGTAACACAAGAACAGCTGCACATGCCAAAGCCAGTATTCTCAAAGTAGGATTGTTCCACTGTTTGAGAGCAATCGCTACCATTGCCCAAACCACCACTCCTGTATAAGCCACGTCTCGGCGCTGAACAGCTATGAATATAGCAAGTGCTGCTGCAATTAGCAACATAATAACTGTCCAGATTTCAGCAGAAATACCCCAGCCGTTCCAGCCCACAAAAGACAGCGCACAAGCCACATTCACGATGGTGGCAACACTAATCCACGCTAAATAAATACTGATAGGAAAGTGGACGCACCACTTCTTGATACGAGATACAGAATTTGTCCCAATTCCTAATCTTATATATATAACAATCAGAGGCAGTAAAATTCCCAGCATAGCTACAACCGAAAGTGAAAAAAGCCGGGAAAGGAACAGATAAACCCAGATAATTTGAGCAAAGCAAGCAACCACTAGCAAGTAACCTGTTTTACGTAAATCAAAATCATGTCTCTGGTTTGGTAGAACTTGGTAGATTCCGAAAGCAAACAGACCAAGATAAATCAATCCCCAAATTGCAAAGGCGTAATTAGCGGGAATAATTAATACGTTCTTGAACAGAGTATTAGAAATTTCCCCGATACTAAGTCCATTTAACGGAAAGATGTTCGACAAAACGTTAACTACAAAAGCGCCAACGATCGCAGCCAGGGTAGCAAGCTGTCGCAGAAAATCTTGATGTTCGCTCTTGTTAAACTGCTGCATAGGTCAGATGGCACCATTTATATATGACAACTTATTTCTATTGTGCTTCGTAATCTGTGCAGCGTGATTGTTTCATGAGGCAAAAAATATCTCCAAAAATGAGTCCCGAACCCTGATGAAACTGTGGTTAATTTTTGGAGACTTTTATCTTAAGTATCGATTTTGTGGTTCCAAAGGCACAGATTGCCCATTTATCGTTAGTGTTGTCGCTTCTACAGTCTGGCCAGAATCATTACGAGTCCCAAATCCCTCCGCTTGGACTTTGTCTCCTACATTCGCGATGCTGTCTAGTTGATGGCTTGCAGAGCGTGGAAACCTGACAACAGCCCCATTAGAAAGGACAACACCATTAATATTTCCTCGGTATCCCACCAACCAGTTTTGAGCACTTCCTTCTACAGATACATTACCATAGTTGCCAGAGTTGGGCGGTTGAGGGAGTATTGGAGAAGTTTGTGGCATTAAAGTCTGTCCTGTTTGAGGATTGGTGATGCTTCTTGCTCTAATTTCCTGACCAAAACGGCTGGGAAAACCAGAAGTTCCTGAAACAGTGATTTGAGTTCCTGGGGAAACTGTCGCCATCAAACTATCTCCCATAAAAGGAGGAAATTTCACCTGTAACCCATTGTTGAGTAACAGTCCATCTGCCTGTCCTTCTGGATTAAAAAGATACTGTTGCACTTCTCCTGTTACATTTGTTATGTGTTGTCTGTTATGCCTGTGATGTCGGAAGTGCTGTGGTGGAAATCGATTTGGATCTTCATCTGTCGAAAAGCGAGCAGCGTGGAAACGATGTTCTGGGGAACGCCGAGTGTGTGTAAATTGACTCGTGATCATGTTGTAAACCAAAACACCGAAAAGCATCAGTGCAGCTCCTGCACTACCACTAATGAAAATTAACTTTAATTTTTGTTGTCGTTCGCGAGCTTGGATTTGCTTTGCTTTAATTTGCTGTACAGCTCGTACAATAAACTCTGGGGGAATTTCTACTTCTGCCCCAGCCTGTATCAGTTCTTCTAAGGAATAATCCTGACTTTCTTTTGTATACGATTCGGCAGCAAGCGCAAAAACATCCGCAGCAATGTCTCTAGAAATGCGAACTTTTGAATTATTCATTACAATAACTGATTTTGATTGACTAGTTTTATGGATCGCGAAATCTGGATTCTGTGAGATTGGAATTGGTCTGTACTCAATGTTCTTATATTAAAAGTTAGAAATGCCACCCAAATGAGACAAAAGTCACGCTCTAACTATTACCAAAGTCATAAATTTGGCTCCAATCTACCCACTTATGCTAGCTAAAACGAGTTTGTCCCTTTTCCTGGGGAGACTCTGCATTCTTCCTCAAGTCTAAAGCTTGACAAGCCAGAAGCAATGATAGATTATTATAAATAACGAATGTTCGATCTAAAATATGTGAAAAAATGCCAAAGATTGTTGACCATGACCAATACCGCAAGGAACTCCTCAGTAAGTGCTTTGATTTATTTGCCCAGAAAGGCTACTCAGCAATTACCATGCGCCAAATTGCTGAGGGCTTAAGTGTTTCTACTGGAACGCTATATCACTACTTCCCTAGTAAACAGGTGTTATTTGAGCAATTAGTGGAAGATATATGTGAGCAAGATGTGTTGATGGCGAAGGCTGAATTGGAAGGAATACAAACTTTACAAGAACGGCTAGAAGCTTTAGGTAAATTTTTAGCTAAAAACGAAGACTATTATATTAAGTGGATTTATTTACAGGTTGATTTTTGTCAGCATCAAGACTCAAAGGATATGCAGGATAGTGTTGCGTTGAAACGTGCAACAGAGCGATATGAAAAGGCAGTTTATGATATTTTGGGCATTCAAGATCCCGCACTGACTTGGTTTCTATTGAGTCTGATTGATGGCTTAATCTTTGAACGCTTGATGGATAATAAAGCGGTTTCTTTTACTGAACAATTTTCTTTATTAAGCAAGATGCTAACAGCATATTTAGAAAAATAACTGTCGGATAAAACTTATAACGATGAATTGCGGAGGAAGGATATGACGACTTTTAAAGAATTCTCTAAACCAACAAACCGATGGTTAATTGGGCTAATAGTTGCTGGAACTGTCATCACGGGTGGAATTATTTCTTATGGCATTTCTCAGTATGGGATGGTGAGTCAAAAACCCGCACCTGTGGAAACGGCTCCTCAAGTAAAAAAAGTGACAGCATTAGGACGACTCGAACCAGAAGCTGAGGTGATTAAACTGTCTGCACCTTTGGCGTTGGATGGCGATCGCATCACTCAACTACTCGTCAAAGAAAGTCAACAAGTCAAAGCCGGACAAGTGATAGCAATTCTCGATTCACGAGAGAAACTGCAAGATTCCCTTAGACAAGCACAAGAACAGGTTAAAGTAGCTCAAACAAAACTCGCACAGGTAAAAGCAGGCGCGAAATCTGGAGAAATCGTTGCTCAAAAAGCAACTGTTGAGCGCTTGCAAGTGCAGTTACAAGGTGATATAATTTTTCAAGAGGAAACCATTGCTCGACTACAAGCGCAGTGGGAAGGTGACAGAATAGCGCAAGAGGCAGCAATTCGGAAAATTCAAGCGGAATTCAACAATGCTCAAGCTGAGTATAGGCGTTATCAGCAGTTATATGAACAAGGAGCAATTTCTAGTTCCTCATTTGATAGCAAACGCCTGAGTTTTGAAACCGCACAACAACAACTGAACGAAGCGAAAGCAATTCTCAACAGAATCAACGCCACTGGTAGCAAACAAGTTCGTGAAGCGAAAGTCGCGCTGCAAAGAATTAACGCGACTGGTGTCAAGCAAATTAGGGAAGCTGACGCCACCCTGAATAAGATTGTTGAAGTTCGTCCCGTGGATGTGCAAGCGGCGCAAGCGGAAGTTGATAATGCTGTCGCAGCTGTCAAACGCGCCCAAACTGAGTTGAAACAAGCTTACATCAAAGCACCAACAGCAGGACAGATACTCAAAATCCATACGCGAGTTGGAGAAAAGATGAGTGACTCTGGCATTCTGGATTTAGCGCAAACGAACCAAATGGTTGCTGTCGCAGAAGTTTATCAATCTGATATTGGTAAAGTGAAAACCGGACAAAAAGCTATTGTCACAAGTCAAGCTTTTAACGGAGAACTGCGGGGAGTTGTTTCGCTGGTTGGCTTGCAAGTTAATCAACAAAAAGTTTTCAGCAACCAGCCTGGAGAAAATCTAGATAAGCGAGTTATTGAAGTGAAGGTTCGCCTCACACCAGAAGATAGCAAGCGAGTTGCAGGTTTAACTAACTTACAAGTTCAGACACAAATTGAACTGTAAATTTTATTTAGCAGTAAATATAACGGATGTTCGTTATAGGTTGGTATGGAAAGAAGGAGATTTCTACAAAATGCTTTGCAAAACTTCCCGCATTTGGATTCTCAGGAGAACTTATCCCTGGGCGACTTTGACAATTACAGCTTTGAGACTCACGTACTTAAACGGTGTCAAAAGAAACAGAGAAAAAATTCGTTTTTTAATGGCTTACTTCAAAATTGACTTTGCAAGCGTTCTATCGCTGATGAATGACATGATTTTTTAAACCAACCAAAGAGGGTGTGAAAATGCTGAAAACTATATACTTAATTCTTTGCATTGTAGGTACTATTTTACCTTACTCACAATTTGTTCCCTTTCTTATAGAAAATGGACTGGATATAAACCTCTTCTTAGAGCAACTTTTTGTTAACCGAATTTCTGCATTTTTTGGTATGGATTTAATTGTCTCATCATTAGTTTTGTGGGTATTTGTCTATTGGGAAGGTTCACGTGTGGGAATGAAAAATCTGTGGATTTATATTGCGAGTAATTTGCTTGTTGGTGTTTCGCTGGGACTACCTTTATTTCTGTTAATGAGACAACGCAAGCTTGAAGAAACAACAGTGAATAACAAGATTCCCGATTTCTTGAAGAAGTTGTCGGGAATCTAAGCCTTAAGGAGTTTTTTAAAATGTTTGGTAAATGGCTTCGTAGAACGCCGCTAGCATTGCGACAAGTGATGAAAGAAAAAACTCGTCTAGCAGTAGCAGTGGCAGGTATTGCCTTTGCAGATATGCTGATATTTCTGCAAATGGGGTTTCAAGATGCACTCTTTGACAGTGCGACAAAGCCTCATAGCTTACTTGAGGCAGATTTGGTAATGACAAATCCTCAACTCCAAACCCTTTTTTCAGTCAAAAGCTTTTCTCGTGAACGACTTTATCAAGCATTGAGTCATGAAGGCGTTCAGTCGGTGAGTTCTGTTTACATCAGTTTGGGACAATGGAAAAATCCAGAAACTCGGATTAACCGCGCCATTTTGATTTGGGGAATTGATCCAGAAGCCCCAGGCTTGAATTTGCCAGAGGTGAAGCAAAATGCAACACAGTTACAACTCTTGAATACAGTATTATTTGATCGTGCTGGACGTCCGGAGTATGGGGCTGTTGCTGATGCTGTACAAAAGCATGGAACCCTAGAAGTAGAACTCAATCGCCAGAATGTTCAAGTCACCGGATTGTTTACTATTGGTAGTTCATTTGCTGCTGATGGTAATGTGATCACGAGTGATTCAACATTTTTGAAATTGTTTCCCGAACGTCAACCCAATCAGATAGAAGTCGGTTTGATTAAGCTTAAACCTGGTTTTAATCCGACTCAAGTTGAAAAACAGCTTGCTAAAGAATTATCACCAGATGTACGAGTTTTAACACTAGAAGGTTTTGCAGGGGTAGAAAAGTACTACTGGGAAAGCCAAGGAACGATTGGATTTATTTTTGGACTGGGTGTGATTGTGGGGTTTATTGTAGGAATCGTGATTGTGTACCAGATTCTTTACAGTGATGTTTCCGACCATTTACCAGAGTATGCCACGTTGAAGGCAATGGGATATAGTGACGGCTATCTTTTGGGTGTTTTGTTTCAAGAAGCATTACTTTTGGCAGCATTGGGTTATGTGCCTGGATTTTTGATTGCGATCGCACTTTACCAGGTCACTTATGCAGCAACTTTGCTACCTATTGCTATGACACTAACTCGTGCAATTACTGTGTTTATCATAACGATAGTCATGTGTACTTTTTCTGGGGCAGTTGCAATGAGGAAGTTACAATCTGCAGATCCTGCAGATGTATTTTAGTGAGTAATAAATGATTAAAAAACCGCAGAGAGCGAATTTGCCGTGTGGATGTTCCTCCCGCAAAGTTCGCGGTGGACGCAGAGTACGCAGAGAAAGAGGAAGGAGAAATAAATTGTGATATAAACGGATTTGATATAAGTGATCACACAAATGTCCTGGGAGTATATCAATGGCAAATGACTCAACAAATGCATGGAACAATGAAACTCGTGATGCGTGGAATACCAACGCTAGTGTGTGGGACGCCCGCATGGGTGATGACGGAAACGACTTTCATCAACTGCTGATTCGTCCTGCAATGGAGAGACTGCTGGAGATAAAACCAGGTAGCCGCATTTTAGACATAGGCTGTGGAACTGGGCTAACAACTCGCAGATTAGCTAGCTTGGGTGCACATGTCGTCGGAATAGATTTTGCCGAACAGATGATTACTTGTGCCCGCAAAAGAACTCAACAGCATGAGACATCAATTGAGTATCACGTCCTCGACGCCACAGATGAGACAGCTTTACTTGGGCTGGGGGAAGGTTCCTTTGATGCTGCTGTATCTGCAATGGTACTCATGGACATGGCAGAAATTGACCCTCTCCTACGGGCACTCACAAAGTTGTTGCGTCCTGGAGGCTGCTTTGTCTTTGCCGTCATGCATCCTTGCTTCAATAGTACACATACCAGTATGGCTGCAGAAGTTAAAGATTGCGAAGGTCAACTGGTGAAGGAATACTCAGTCAAAGTGTCTGGATACTTACAACCCAGCACCACAAAAGGATTAGCAATTGAAAATCAACCAAAACCGCAATTGTACTTTCATCGACCATTGCACGTTCTGTTAGGTGCAGCATTCTGTGTTGGGTTTGTACTTGATGGTTTGGAAGAACCTGCTTTTGGGGCTGAACATTCTTCTAATAGTTGCTTTTACAGTTGGTCTAACTTTACTCAAATTCCACCTGCGCTTGTTGGCAGGTTGAGATTTTCTGATGAATTTTTACGCACATCTTAGGTAGTTAGTCAATAATAATAACCTAGAAAAATAAGACTATGAAAAAAATAACTTCTTCTCATAACCCGATGCATATAGTAACAACTGAACCCGTTATCTCTGCCCAAAATCTGAATCATTACTTTGGTGAAAGTACGCTTCGCAAACAAGCATTATTTGATATCAACTTAGATATTTACTCTGGGGATATTATCATTATGACTGGACCTTCCGGTTCAGGAAAAACAACTTTGTTAACTCTTATGGGAGGACTACGTTCTGCCCAAGAAGGAAGTTTGAAAATTCTAGGACAAGAAATGTGTAGTGCGAGTAAGAAGCAGCTGCGGGACGTTCGCCGTCAAATTGGTTATATTTTCCAAGCGCATAACCTCATGACATTTCTAACAGCTAAGGAAAATGTGCGGATGTCGTTAGAGTTGCATGACGAGTTTTTAAATCAGGATATGGACGCTAAAGCTATTAGCATGTTGGAGAGTGTGGGTTTGGGAAATCGTGCAGATTACTATCCAGACAGTTTATCGGGTGGACAAAAGCAAAGAGTGGCGATCGCCCGCGCCCTCATCAGTCAACCAAAAATAGTTCTAGCAGATGAACCCACAGCAGCACTCGATAAAAAATCTGGGCGTGATGTCGTGGAATTGATGCAGAAGTTAGCGAAAGAACAAGGCTGTACAATTTTGCTAGTGACTCACGATAACCGCATTCTTGATATAGCCGATCGCATTATTTATATGGAAGATGGTCATCTTATCAGCGATGGCGTAGATGCTGCAGCGAAAGTGGGTTAAAAAGTTAATGTCCATTTAAATGAATTTTGATATGCCAGCAAGAGATATCTATCATGATGCTGTCAAAAATGCTTTGCTTAAAGACAGCTGGACAATTACAGACGACCCTTTGCATTTAAAATGGGGGCAGAAAGATATGTATGTGGATTTAGGAGCACAACAACTGCTAGCTGCAGAACAGGGAAATAAAAAGATAGCTGTGGAAATTAAAAGTTTTGTGAGTCCCTCAGAAATGCAAGACTTAAAAGATGCTATTGGCGGATTTGTCATGTACCGGGCTGTTATTGGGCGTCTTGAACCTGAAAGGACATTGTATTTAGCGGTGCGCGACAATGTATTTACAGCTTTGTTCGAGGAACCAATTGGTAAACTTTTGATAGAGACAGCAAATCTCTATCTCCTTGTGTTCAATCCTGACAGTGAGACGATTGTGCAATGGATACCTTAGATACTTATCGACCTATTATTAAAGATGTATTAGTTCCATATACAGAGATTCCTTACTCGCACGGAGACATTCAGTGTAAAACAGTCTTCGATAGTGAAAATGATAGCTATTTACTCATTACCTTAGGATGGGATGGTGTTAAGCGGATTCACGGTTGTTTAGTCCATATTGATATTATTGATGGTAAGGTTTGGGTGCAACGGGACGATACAGAAGATGGCGTTACCTATGAATTAGTAGCTGCAGGAATTCCCAAAGATAGGATTGTGTTGGGATTTCATCCAGCTAATGTTCGTCCCCATACAGGATATGCAGTTGCTTGAGGTTACGGTTGAAGGTTAGGTTTTTCCAAAATTGACAAATTTCTGGTTCCTGGATATCTGTGCCAAAATAAGTTCAAACTTTTGTAACTATTAACTAATGACGTGGGCACCAGGACAGAAATTACACCGCGATAAGTACGAAATAAAACGAGAGTTAGGAAGGGGACGGATTGGCATTACTTATCTTGCCACAAATAGGGATGGAAAAGAAACTGTTATTAAAACACTAAATCCCGATTTACTCAATCAACTTCCTCTAGAAGACCGTAATTACTTAGAATCAGGGTTTCTAGATGAAGCCCCTAAACTCGCAAGATGTCAACATCCCAATATTGTCCTTATGATAGAGTCCTTCAAGGAAGGGGACTTACCATGCATAGTCATGGAGTATATTCAAGGAGATAATTTAGCGAACATTATCAGAACCCGAGGATTTTTCCCAGAAAAAGAAGCTTTGGGTTACATTCAGCAAATTGGACAAGCACTTATCGAAGTTCATAAACAAGGATTCTTACATCGGGATATCAAACCAGAAAATATCATGGTGCGGGCGGGTACGTATCAAGCTGTTTTGATAGACTTTGACTTAGCAAGAGGATTTGACAGTCCGTTGACAAGTCGCGGTGCTAGAGTTGACGGATTTACACCGATAGAACTGTACTCCAACTCCACCAGACAGCAGGCGCGACGCGGTGCTTGGACGGATATTTATTCTCTTGCTGCAACTTTATATGTGTTATTGACAGGAGATCAGCCAGTTAGTGCGATAGACAGGAAAGACCAAAATAAAAGATTAGCTGAACCCAAAGAATTGAACAATAAAATTAGCGATCGCATCAACAATGCCATAATCCAAGGAATGGAACTAGAACCAGAACAACGTCCCCAGACGGTAGAGGACTGGTTAAAGGAATTGGGGTTGCAAACAAGAGGTTTTTCTCTCCCGAAACTACTTTGGATAAAACCTCTGTGGGCACGGATAATAGGGATTTTGACTGTGTTGGGGTTATTGGCAGGAATAATATCAGGATTAGACGCCACTATAAATTTGCGGGATAAATTGTTTCCAAAACCATCAGCTACACCCACCAATTCGACAACACAAGACACCACACCATCTCTCAGTCTCCCGCAGAAAAAGTGATAAAATTTTGCTTTTATGACTGATACTAACTGATACCAAAAGATAGGAAATCGCCAAAGCGCCAATGCTTGCGGATGTACCCTGATATATTGCGTAGTTGGAAGTACTTATGGCAAACTGTAGCACATGCCACATCCGCAAAAGGCGTGTCAAAATAAATAATAGTTAACAACAAACTTTTGGTTATGTTCTGGGGCGAGGGGCAACTCATACACAACGGCAAATACAAGATAGAAAAACACTTGGGCGGCGGCGGCTTTGCTGTTACCTACCAAGCAAGACATACTCAGCTTAATCGCCGAGTCGTCATCAAAACACCAAATTTCAGTGTCCAAAACGATCCAGACTATCCCAAGTATCTTCAACGCTTTAAAAAAGAAGCACAGATGCTGGTAGAATGTTGTGCAGACTCCCACCCCCATATTGTGCAAGTCTTCGACTTCTTTGAGGAAGATGGTCGTTCTTGTCTGGTGATGCAATATATACCAGGCGAGAGTTTGTGGCAGTTTGTACAAAGTCGAGGGGCATTACCAGAAACTCAAGCTGTTAAATACATCCGACAAATAGGAGTAGCCTTGGTGGAAGTGCATAAAAAAAGTATCTTTCATCTCGATGTCACCCCTCCCAATATTATGCTCAGTTTTGAGGCAGCATTTCCTAACTCTGGTAAGGCGGTGCTAATTGATTTTGGTATTGCTGGGGATATGTCTCCACCTAGTACACTTTCCAGGTCTTTTGGTAACAAGACATTTGCGCCTTATGAATTAGTCCGTAAAGGTATTCGTCAGCCAACAGTGGATGTGTATTGTTTGGCTGCGTCCCTGTATTATGCTGTAACTGGGCAACGCCCCACCAATTCCTTTGACCGCTTTGATGACGAGGAATTAGTACCACCAAAAAAACTTGTCCCCAGTCTCAGCAAGGGTGTTAATCAGGTAATTCTGCAAGGCATGGCGTTAGAAGCAAAAGACCGCCCTCAGACGATGCACGAGTGGCTGAACTTATTGTTTGAAAGCACCCTACAACCAACCCCTTCTCGCAAGCAGGGACCAGATTACTCTAACCTAGAAAATTTACTCATAGACAAGAAGTGGCGAGAAGCGGATGAGGAAACTGCTAGACTGATGCTGAAAGTAGCTGGTAGAGAAAAGCAAGGCTGGCTAGATGTGAAAGATATTGGCAACTTTCCCTGCACTGACTTACGCACTATTGACCAACTTTGGGTAGCATACAGTGGCAGACACTTTGGCTTTAGCGTACAAAAGCGCATTTGGCAGGAGTGCGGCGCTAAGGTGGATTATGAAACAGAGTGTAAGTTGGGCGATCGCGTTGGTTGGCGAAAGAATGGTTTTTGGGTAAATTATGATGAACGGGACTTCTCCCTGAATGCCCCACGGGGGCTTCTTCCATCCTGTTGGATGGTTTTTAGTGTAGGGCGGTGGGGAGGATTGTGGTTTTCTTCTCTCACGTCCAAACTTGTCAAGTGTAACATATAGACCTTACAGAAAATTGCAAGATTATAAATAAGCTATTTCTCACGGAGTCTTGCAGCTTATAGCTTTGCGATACCAAGTACTAGGTCAAACATCAGTCTTCTTGTTGTGCTTGTAGTACGATGCTGGCAAACTGAGGGTTATAACAGTTAGCGAAGATATAAACCCACGCTACCCGTCTAAACCGTCACCCCTTCCAATTCCTCATCCGTCAACTCATACAACTCGCGTAACTTCTGCAACTTATCCTCACCAGCCTCCCAAAAACCGCGCCCATGCGCTTCTAACATCCTCCCCACAAGATTACGGAAAGCTTCCGGATTCGCCTTCTGCAATTTCTCCGCCATCTCTGCATCTAAAGCATAAGTATCAGCAGCTTGGTCATATACCCAATTATCAGTAAAATCCGCAGTACCGCCCCAACCAATCAACGCCGTCATGCGTTGAGAAATCTCATAAGCACCACCCGAACCCTGATTCGCCATCGCTTCCGCCCATTTGGGATTCAGCAACTTGCTGCGATACTCCATCCGTAACAAATCATCCAAATTTCGGGGAGTCGTATCCTTCGAGAAACTTTCCACAAAACTAGTTGTTACTTTCTTACCGCGTTGTTTTTCCGCCGCTTTCTTCAAACCACCGGTATTGGCATAATATTCTTGAATATCAGTCAAACCGTATTCCACAGAATCAATTTCTTGGACAATGCGATCGCTTGTTTGCAAAAGTTGAGTCAGTACTTCTGGTCTTGCTTGACCTTTATCTTGCCTACCATAACTAAACACATTGCGACCTTGCCAAGTATCCCCCAACTCATCGCCAGATTCCCAATTACTATCAACCACTCGGTCATTCACCAAAGAACCAAAATCACCCGCAGGATTAGAAAACAACCTCGCCGAAACATTCTCCACCCCTTGCGCCTTCAAAGCCAAAGCATGTTTCCTAATAAAATTCTGGTCTTCCGGTTCATCAGCCTCAGCCGCCCGCCCAAACAAATCATCCAGCAACTCAATAACATTCACAAAACTATCCCGGAAAATCCCCGACAAATTCGCCAACACATCAATCCGGGGATGTCCCACCTCAGCCAAAGGCTTCAACTCATAACGAACAATTCGCCCCGTCCCCTCCTTCACAGCTTCCGCACCAACCAACTCCAAAAGAATACCAAGAGATTCCCCCTTAGTCTTAATCGCATCCAAACCCCATAACATCACCGCCACAGTCTCCGGATACGTCCCATTCTCTTCCAGATGCTGCGCAATAATCTTTTGACCAATTTCCCGTCCCCGTGCAAACGCCGCAGGCGAAGGCATACGATAAGGATCTAAAGCATGAATATTTCTCCCCGTAGGCAAAACACCCGCACCATCCCGCAACAAATCACCACCAGGCGCAGGCGGAATATACTCCCCATTCAAACCCCGCACCAGATTCGTCAACTCATCAGTCGTCTGCATCAACAACTCACGAATCAACCTCTCCTCTTCTTTTCTTTCTTCTTCGTGTCCTTCGCGTCTTTGCGGTTCGTTTCCAAAATAAGCCTCCAAATACCCCGCCAACTCCTCCTCACTTGGCTTTTCCCCCAAAACATGCAACCCAGAAGAAAACAGACGATTCTCCAAAACCTGCAAATACTCGTACAACTTCACCAGATAATCATCAAAAGCATGACCACTAAACATCCGAATATTCTCAGGCGTAAACCCAATCCCCAACCGCTTCGCATCCTCAAACGGACAATCAGCATCCAAACCAGTATCCACAATCTTCTTACAAATCGCTTCCTTAAGCACATAATTCTTCTGCGGATCCTCTCGATACTCCGCAATCAAATCCCGCAACGTCACCAACTCCTTATACAAACCCGCACGCCCATAAGGCGGGACATTGTGAGAAATCAACACCCCATAACCGCGACGCTTTGCCAACATAGACTCCGAAGGATTATTCGCCGCATATATATATAGATTAGGCAAATCTCCCAACAAAATATCAGACCAAGAATAACCCGTATTCCCCAAAGGAGAACCAGGCAACCATTCTACAGTCCCGTGCATTCCAAAATGAACCACAGCATCAGCGTCAAACTCATTTTGCAACCATTTATAAAAAGCAGCGTACTGCGGATGAGGAGTTAAATCCCTCTCAAACATCAACCGCATTGGATCACCTTGTAATCCCAAAGGTGGTTGTACACCTATCCAAACATTCCCTAACTGAACACCACCAATATGAAATTCATCGCCATAAGTCTTAATTCCAGTACCCGTCAGAGATTTCCATTGTTTCTCAATCCTGGATGTGCGGAGATATCCCAGCCATTTTTCCAAGGTACGGACATTAACTGATGAGGGAACAATATTTTCCTCATCTTGCTTATCTTCGGCTGAAAGTTCATCCGCTTCTTTAACTTGGCGAATCAACTCTTCTCCATCTTCTGGCAAATCCCCAACTGTATATCCCTCGTCTTTCAATGCTTGAAGAAACTTCAGTAAACTTCTTGGTACATTTAACAACGCAGCTGTTCCCACAGCACCATAACCAGGCGGGAACCCATACAAAATAATTGCAATCTTCCTTTCAGAGACAGGTTTTTGCCGCAAACCAACCCAATTTTTCACTCTCCCAATTAACCGCTGCACCCGTTCGGGAACCAGATAAATTTCTTCTCCCACCAAACCACCAAGGGGAACGGTGTCGATCGCCCCATCCAATTCTGGTAAAGCATATAAAACAACACTTTGCAATCCTCCGATACCCTGGCGTGTCCAAGAGTAAATATCTTGAATCAGCAATGGTGCGGCGACAATGTATGGTATGTTCTTAGCAGTAAGGATGCGTTTTGCAAGATCAACTTGTCTTCCTGCTTCCATTGAACCAGCCGGACCACCGACAAGAGGAAAGCCAATGGTAGAGACAATGGCGTCAACCTTGACTGCTTCTGGAGAAAGGGAGGCAATTTCTACATTTCCTAATTGTCTTTGCTGGGTTTCGTAGTTGGTTGTCATCCAATCACGTACTGCGACATGACCTTCTACACCATTAATAAAGATGGGTAATGGTATCAAACCAGCTTCTTCAAAATGACGAATGAGTTGGGGTATGTAAGGTTGTTTAGTGATAACGTGTTTGCGATAGAGGAGAATTCCTACAACGGGTTTTGTCTTGACGTGCGGCGTTGGGTTTGTTGAACTTTCGGATGCAACGGACCCACTCGCGTGCGCGGGTTTCCCGCGTTGAGCGATGTGGCGTTCTCTACAAAATTTTTGATACCATTCCAGGTATGCCCGTGGTGATTCAAAAAATCCTTGATAGTCGGGATGCAACAGCCCCATATTCGGGGTTTCGACTGGTGGGGGAATTTCGCCTACCTTCAGACTTAAATATTTTTCTGCCAATGTCCAGAATAAAGCAGCAACGTTTTCTGGTCCACCAGCATTCCAGTAACCATATATAATCAGCCAGTTGCGTAAGTCTTGCACTTTTTGCACTGGCACATATTTCAATAGTTTTGGTCCTACTTTTAAAAAGCTAATATAACCCGCGAGTTTATCTTCCTCTCGTCCGTTGCTGAATTTATCCAAGATGAATTTAACTGGTTTGGGCATTCCTTTGGGTTTATCGCCAATGGCGAAAGCGCCCAACTTGGTTAAACTCAGCAATTCCAAAGCTGACTCGAACACGAGGCGGATGGGGATATGGGAGATGCGATCGCGCAACCACAACACCTGATCATAGTCAAACAGCAAACTGCCAAAAAACACATCAGCATCTTTTAGTGCTGCTTCCACCTCAGTTCGTTTGGTGGTGATGTCGCGATCGCTAAACACACAAATATCCAACTCACTGACACGAGAAGTCGCCAAAAAAGCTGCCTTCCGATACAAGTCGGCGTTGAATGATTCAAACCCAGCAATTAAGACGATACGTTTCATGTCTTGAGATTAAAAGCTTAATTAAGGTTTTACATTTCTTATTGTGACACTCCTCAACTTATTTGCCAGCCACAACAACAAACCAGAACTGGGCTAGAACAAATAAACTTACACAGGCTGTAGTATTGTTAAATGAAATCTTTGTCTTGTCTCAGCTTTCAGATACCGCTGCTGTAAGGGTTGCCATTGCTGCCACAGTTCATAACGATTTTGGGCGAACATTGAAGCAAGAGTTGGAAGTTTAGAATCTATTTCTGAGTTGAACACATCTGCAAGCCACTCAGCTAAAACCGCGCTATCTTGCATTGCTCCCAATATCTCTTGGATACTCTTCACTTCTGCAATACAATTAGCATAAGACTCGCCGTATAAGTCAGTAAATAACTCCATCTGGTAGCGTAGGCGTTTGGCTTGTTTGCGCAAATCATGAAGAACTTCACCATTTGTTGCTAATTCTTCTTCTACCTTCTCGGCTTTCCAGCTTCTAGGTATAATAATTTCCGCTTCAGCTTTTTCTACTCGTCCTTCTAATTGTGTTCCAATCAGCCAACCTGGATGCAGTAAAAATGTACTAACTTCTGGTAAAAGTAAATCTGGTAGCACCTGCTGAATTGGCAAATATGCTAATGGTTGATAGAATGGATTGTCTAACCACTCTTTCAATCTCTGTTTAAGAGATTTGTAATGATTGTTTTTGAATGTTGACTTTACCTCTACGACAGCCTCTTCACGTTGTTTGCTTAAAGCTTCCATTGCTGTTTGCAGCGATCGTTGTTCTTTGCGGGGTAAATGTGATTGCTCAAGATTTTCCAAACTTTCTTTTAGCACGTCTAAATCCCGGAGGTTACCCAAACGACGTGCAATTTTACCGATATTTTTATCACTAGCTGATTTTGGCAAATCTACAGCCGGGGAAAACCTTGTGACAGCTGTGCGTAGTCGGCGCATCCCCACTCGCATCTGATGCAATGCTTCTGGATCTTTATCTTTCTTGACTTGTGTTTCCCATTCTAAAGTTTTCTTACTATGTTTTTTAATTGCTGAGTAAGCGTAGTTTCCTAGAGTTTTTATTTTTGATTTTGTCGCTAATGTCATACTGATTGAGACACCCCTTAGATAATAGCACTTAACTAAATGAAGTTCTTGAATGGTAGCATTTTTTGAAAAGTCCATCTATGTTTTGTAAAATTTTAATTTTATTTTTTTTAATAAAAATTATTTTTTTAAGTAACTTTAAGCCATCTATAGTATAAAAGACTTAAAAATTCAGTTTCATAAAAAACAAAAATCAAAAAATATCGTCAGCAGTATATACAATGGACTACTCAACTCGAATTCATCAACTTTTACTGACTTTTACTGATGGTTTTAAAGAACATCGAAACGACCTTTCAGCATTGCTGCTCACACCTGAGAAGCACTTATGGTTGGGGTCGGATGAAACCTCAACTATTGAAAGGCTATCTTTTATAGATACAACCAACTTTGCAGAACATAAACAATTCCACGTAGCAAGCTTTATCAGTTTACCTGCACCAGAGGAAGAAGAAATTGATATTGAAGGTTTGGCATATGCTGACTATTACCTGTGGTTCATTGGTTCTCACAGCTACAAACGCAAAAAACCTAAAGCTGAATTTTCGGATGATAAAAATATTAAAAGACTTGCAAAAATCGCATCAGAACCAAACCGCTATATCATAGGACGTATTCCTTTAGTCGATGGTGAATTATTCCCATTCTGTGAACATCCAAAAAATCCTGATGTACAATTAAGTGCTGCCAAACTTGAGGTAACACAACAGGGTAACTTACTTATGGAAGCTTTGGCAGATGATCCACATTTGGGCTTTTTTGTAAAGGCGACAATTCCGGGTAAGGATAATGGTTTTGATATGGAAGGGGTAGCCGTTTGTAAAAACCGAATTTTTCTAGGTTTGCGTGGACCTGTGTTACGAGGTTGGGCTATTATTTTGGAAATAGAGTTAGAAAACTCTGGTCCAGGACTCCTGAGACTGAAGAATATTACGGCTGATGGCAAGGGATACAAGAAGCATTTTCTCTTCTTGAATGGTTTAGGAATTCGGGATTTATTTTTAGATGGTGAAGACTTGTTGATTTTAGCAGGACCAACAATGGATTTGGATGGACCTGTGCAAGTTTATCGTGTGAAGAATGGCGCTGATTTACAAGAAAATGTTCTCAATTATCCAGAGTTTGTGCTTGATATCCCATATGGAAATAGAGACGAACACGCTGAGGGAATCACTTTATTTCATGAAATAACTGGGGTACCTTCACTACTGGCAGTTTATGATTCTCCGGCAAAGAATAGATTGGTAGGAGATGGTGGTGTACTGGCAGATGTTTTTAAACTGAATTGAAAAATAGAGCAGGACTCTTAGCAGTCTTGCTCTGTTTGTATCAATTCTACCTAACCCAACGTTTTGTTATTTCTGCGATGCGTTGTCCAAAGCGTTCTGAGGTGAGGCGATCGCCCGCATCTATTTCTGCTTCCTTACCACTCATATCAAGTTGACTTTGACCCATCACGCCTAAAAATGAACCAAGTCGGTTAATTCCATCATCCTTACCAAACAAAAAGCTTGACAAGTCTCCCACGTTTACCCAAATCATACCGTGTTGAGCGGCGTTTGTTGCTAAGTATAAGAGTGTTCCCTGCTTATCGCCACTGGGAGAACTAGAGTGCGTAAACCCAGCAGCAATTTTGTCTTTCCATCCGTGTTTAAACCAAATTCCGCTAGCTGCATCAATAAATGCCTTGAGTTGAGCTGCAACACCACCCATGTAGGTTGGTGAACCAAACACAATCGCATCAGCATTATTAAGCTTTTCTATTGTTGCATCATCCTTCCAACGGCCATTGACAATCTGCTCGCCAACAATCCGCAAAACCTCAACAGTGGTACCTTCAACTTTGCTTGCACCTTCAGCAATAGCTTGAGCCATAAGGTGAGTATGACCAGTACCGGAAAAGTAGACAATTGCTACAGTGGGCATGGGAAACCTGCTTAATTATTTTATGTCAAATGACGCCAGTCATATCATAGAGATTCTTTGTCAAAAAGTGAAGTCGCTTTCTTTGCAACAGATACCCCACCCGCGCTATCGCGCACCCTCACGCCAGGTGCTTCAAGTCGGGAAACCCGCCCAACGCACTGGCTCCCCTTGCCAAGGGGAGGGTAGGGAGGGGTTTAACCGATGTGTTGCATTCTTTTTTCAAATTGGTATTAGCTTTGTTATGAGCTATCGCAACATTATTACAATTGAGCCGCGTAAAGGCGGTGCTAAGCCTTGTATCAGACGAATGCGTATCACTGTGTATGATGTTCTGGGTTGGTTAGCAGCCAGAATGTCTCACGCAAAAATTCTAGATGATTTCCCTGAGTTGACAGAGGAGATATTATTGCTTGTTTAGAGTTTGCTGCTGGATGATGTCATTTTTGGAATAGCTGGGCAGAAACATAATCCTCAACGTCATAGGTTCTCAATGAACTCTTCAGTAGTGACTTGCGCTTGCTTGAGGATACCGCTCAAGGTGCCGACTTTTAGTTCCCGATGCACCGGGACAACACAGCCAATTTCGCCATCTGGTGTTTCCTTCTTCATCACGACATGAGTGCCAGTTTGTCGAACTTGTTCAAACCCCAGACGTTCTAATGCACGAATCGCTTCTTTACTTGGGATTCGTGGCAATTTAGGCATAGCTGACTTCAATGCTAGTCACAAATCTGGGAGATGTTTCAGGTAAAGGAAACTCTTCTAAATAAAGCCGTGTTGCTTCTCTCAAACCGGCGATCGCCTGTTCAATCGTTTCTCCTTGATCTACTGTGCCAACTTCTGGGCACTCAGCTATATACATATCATCTTCCTTATAAAGGATAACTGTAAAGCTGCGAGTTTTCATACTTTTTAGATTTTGATCTCACCCAATTCAATAAGTTATTGCGCGATAAGCCTTTATGCTTAAGCTCCGCTTATCGCCAACTGATTTTCTTCAATCAGCTCATACCCATTCGCCAGCTGTGCGATCGCCCTATCAATCAAATCGACACCTTGCTGAACATTCTCTATCAGGCTCAACTGTCCGCGCAAATCAGCCGCACCAGCGAAGCCTTTGGAATACCAAGTCATATGCTTACGTGCTTGACGCACTCCCCTTTCACCTTTGTATTCGTACAAAGCTTGTAAATGTTCTCTAGCACATTCCAAACGTTGAATTGGCGTCGGTGCTGGTAATTCTTCCCCAGTTTTCAGGAAGTAATCAATTTCTCCTGCCAAAAACGGATAACCCAAAGTTCCACGGGAACACATCACCCCGTCAGCACCCGTTTGTTCCAAACACTTCACCGCCGCTTCAACCGAAAAAATATCCCCATTACCAATCACTGGAATAGAAAGAACTTCCTTAACGCGAGCAATCCATTCCCAACGGGCATTGCCATTGTAACCTTGGGCCCGGGTACGTCCGTGTACCGTAATCATTTGCGCCCCTGCATCTTGCATCCGCTTGGCAAAGTCGAGAATTGTGATTTCCTTGTCACTCCAACCAATACGGGTTTTCACTGTTACAGGCACATCAACTGCTTTCACTACTTCCCTAACGATAGCCTCAGCGACTTCTGGCTGACGTAACAGGGAAGATCCACCACCGTTTTTGGTAATTTTATTTACCGGACAACCCATATTGATATCAACAGTATCAGCTCCTTCCTCAACCGCTTTTACTGCTGCTTCGGCAAGGAAATCTGGGCGACAGTCAAACAACTGAATACTAATTGGTCGCTCGTTGCGGTCTACCTCCATGATTTTCGGCAACTGTTTGACATAGTGCAATCCCGTTGCGTTCACCATCTCCGTGTACATCATCGACTCAGGTGCATAGCGACGCACCAGCCGACGAAAGACCATATCCGTCACGCCAGACAAAGGCGACTGGAGAACTCGGCTTTTCACCTCAAAAGAACCAATTTTTAGAGGAGTCGAAAGTTTGGCTTTTAGGTCAGGAGATAGCGTAACCATATATGATGTCGAGGCGTACAAGCTTTTCTATTCTACTAAGCTGTGGGCTAAAACAGCCCTAAGTAAATCGCTTGTGATCACTCAAGACTGATAGCAAAAGTACTGCTTTGACGGCAAACACCACATTGACGATACGGTTCACCCGAATTACTCCTAGTATTAATTCTCATACATTAGACAAAGTGAAAGCAAATTCAGTCTATGAACAAACAAGAAAAACTTTTGAGGCTTAACCGCCCTAACCAAGGTTCGGAAAACCACCCTTCATTGACTGGCTACACAGGCTCAGTATATATATCAGCAGTAAATTAAACCAAAGGTATTCATGCTGAACTGGCTGCTTTCTAAATCCAGTTGGTTCAAAAATTTTGTCCTTTATACTCTCATTCATTTTTTGTAGTTCTTTTGTAGTTATACGGAGCCAGCACCTACAATGGCAAAAGTAGTTGGAATTGACTTAGGTACAACAAACTCTTGCGTAGCAGTTATGGAAGGCGGTAAGCCAACGGTTATTGCTAACGCGGAAGGTTTTCGGACAACACCTTCAGTTGTTGCGTTTGCAAAAAATGGCGATCGCCTGGTTGGTCAAATCGCCAAACGCCAAGCGGTGATGAACCCCGAAAACACCTTTTATTCTGTAAAACGTTTTATTGGACGTAAATACGACGAAATTACGCACGAAGCGACTGAAGTTTCTTACAAAGTTCAGCGCGACAGCAACGGAAACGTTAAACTGGAGTGTCCGCAAGTCGGCAAACCTTTTGCTCCAGAAGAAATTTCGGCACAAGTTCTCCGCAAGCTTGTAGAAGATGCAAGCAAGTACATTGGTGAAACTGTCACCCAAGCTGTGATCACCGTTCCCGCATACTTCAACGACTCCCAACGGCAAGCGACTAAAGACGCTGGTAAGATTGCTGGTATTGAAGTTCTGCGGATTATCAACGAACCTACCGCTGCTTCTCTGGCATACGGTTTCGACAAGAAGAGCAACGAAACGATTCTCGTCTTTGACCTTGGTGGTGGTACATTCGACGTATCGATCCTGGAAGTTGGCGACGGTGTATTTGAAGTGTTAGCAACTTCTGGTGATACTCACCTTGGTGGTGACGACTTCGACAAGAAAATCGTTGACTTCTTAGCTGTACAGTTCCAAAAAGACGAAGGTATTGACCTCCGCAGAGACAAACAAGCTTTACAACGTCTGACTGAAGCTGGAGAAAAAGCGAAAATTGAACTTTCTAGCGTCACCCAAGCGGAAATCAACCTGCCATTTGTGACCGCTACCCAAGATGGTCGCAAGCACTTGGATACAACGCTGACTCGCGCAAAGTTTGAAGAACTCTGTGCTGACTTAATTGATCGTTGCCGAATTCCTGTTGAGAACGCGCTACGCGATGCCAAACTCAGCAAGAGTGATATCGATGAAGTTGTCTTAGTTGGTGGTTCTACTCGTATTCCTGCAGTCCAACAAGTGGTGAAGCAGGTGTTGGGTAGAGACCCGAACCAAAGCGTTAACCCTGATGAAGTTGTGGCAGTTGGTGCAGCAATTCAAGCAGGTGTCCTTGGTGGTGATGTTACTGGTATCTTGCTGTTAGACGTAACACCACTGTCCTTGGGTGTAGAAACCTTAGGCGGTGTTATGACCAAGATTATTCCTCGCAACACCACAATTCCTACCAAGAAGTCAGAAGTCTTCTCCACCGCTGTGGATGGTCAAACCAACGTGGAAATTCACGTCCTCCAAGGCGAACGCGAGATGTCAAACGACAATAAGAGCTTGGGTACCTTCCGTCTAGATGGAATTCCCCCAGCACCACGCGGCGTACCTCAAATTGAGGTGGTCTTCGATATTGACGCCAACGGTATTCTCAACGTTACCGCTAAGGACAAAGGTACTGGTAAGGAGCAATCCATTAGTATTACTGGTGCTTCTACCTTGGATAAATCTGACGTTGATCGGATGGTTAGAGAAGCTGAACAAAATGCTTCAACTGACAAAGACCGTCGTGAGAAAATCGACCGCAAGAACCAAGCCGACTCTTTGGCATATCAAGCTGAGAAGCAGCTGCAAGATTTAGGTGACAAAGTTCCTGCTCCTGATAAGACCAAGGTAGAAGGTTTAGTAAAAGACCTGCGCGACGCCGTTTCTAAAGAAGACGACGATCAAATTAAGAAGGTTATGCCAGAACTGCAACAAGCGCTGTTTGCTGTTGGTAGCAATCTCTATCAACAAGCAGGTGGTGCTGAAGCTTCTGCAAGCGCTGGCGCTAACACCTCTGGTGGTGGTCCTTCCTCCTCTTCTGGCACTGGCACTGGTGATGATGTGATTGACGCTGATTTCACTGAATCTAAGTAGACATTCTTCGGGTGGGTACTACCCACCTGATAATTAAGATTCCCATCCAGAATGATTCTTGGATGGGAATTTTTTTGTAAATATAATGTCAATTGCTAGGGCAGTTCTGAGCAAAACCTGTTGGGATACGCCAAGAGCGCGTCTGCGCTCCCTTACAATCGTCTTGGCGGTAGACAAAAGTTTCTCGTTTGTCAGTCTCGTATTTTTATCTAGCTTGTTATTGTTCGATGTAACCACGAAACGCTTTTATAGCGCAGGATGTCAATTATTAGGCACAGTAGTAGCATGTACTTCCACACATGTTCTATGCCTCGACAGTTAATAACTGCGTGAATCAATACTACTTAAATTGTTGTTTGAAGTCAAACTTCAAAAATATTGACGTTGTTTTTCGATGTAATTTTACCATATTTTGGTATTCATATCTGCACTTTCATGAAAAATTCATAATACGTACTCTGTGCGACAAACGCCTTTGTTGGGAAAACTATTAGCGTAAGATATTGCAACCAAGCTAAATAATCCTATCGATAATTGACTGAGTTCACTGAATCAGGTAACTGCTTGCAAGTGGTTAACGATTTGTTCAGTTCTTAATACTGAGTTAAAGAGAGTATGAATTAGCTTTGTTACACAAATATTGGAAATAAAATAGGAATCAATACTGGGTATGTATTGGATGAAAAAAATTATTTATTTTGTTATTCTGTTTTATTGTTTATTTTTAGGTATACCACCTTCTAGTGCTCAGTCAAAAGCTTTAAAGATCTCTGAAGGTGGGCGCTTTGCTGACAACGCAAGTGAGGGACAAGAAGAAAGAGCAGCAAAAGAGGAAAAGAGTAACAGAGTAGGGGAAACTTCTCTTGTTCCCTCATTCGTCTCTAACTCATCGCAGTCACATCAATCAAAATCAGAGAATGTTGCTTTTTTTGAGAAACAGGGGTTATCAAAAGAGCAAGTCTGGGTGATTGATGGAAGGCAAGAAGCACAGCACGAGTCTTTTACTTGGGTTGTTGAAGATAATAAAAAAGTTGAACAACCTTTTTTACAAGTAGAGAAAATTGCAGAGAACCCGATTAAGCCAGAAGAAAAAACTGAGGCTATTGCCAAACCATCAAAAAAGGAGGAATTAGAGGCGTTTGACAAAGTTGTCAAAGATGCTGAAATCCTACCAGGGCTGTTTAATTTGTATCGAGACAAGGAAAAGAATAAAATTTATCTAGAAATAAAACCAGAACAACTCAAGAAAAATTATTTAGCCACAGGAACGTTAGAATCTGGGATTGGTGAAGCTGGAATCTACAGTGGAATGCCATTGCACGATTTTTTATTTTACTTTCAGCGGGTGAATAATAAATTGCAATTTGTGGTTCGCAATGTGAATTTTAGGACACGTGAAGGAGATCCACAACAGCGATCGCTCGCCCGATCTTTTAGTGACTCAGTTCTCTACTCAATATCCATTAAAAGTATTCATCCAGTACGCAAAACAATTCTCATCGACTTGGGAGATCTACTACTAACAGATTTAGCTGGATTATCTCTTAGTTTAGGAGTTGCGCCAGCGACAGATAAATCCTATTTTGGGACTGCTAAAGCTTTTCCCCTAAATATGGAAATTGAGTCGGTGTTGAACTTCACTAACACTCGTGCCAATAGTGATAAACTCCGTTTTGGTGGTACACTAGCAGACCTTCGAGGCTTTAGCTTGCGCGTTCACTATAGTCTGTCCCAACTTAGCGAAAACAATTATCGACCGCGTTTAGCCGATGAGCGTGTTGGCTATTTTATCACCGCCTACCAAGATATATCTAACGATGAGCACAGAGATCCATTTGTCCGCTACATCAACCGTTGGAATTTAGAAAAGCAAAACCCTAGCGCACCCCTTTCTCCACCGAAAAAACCAATTATCTTCTGGATTGATAACGCAGTACCCCTAGAATACCGCGATGCAATCAAAGAAGGTGTGCTGCTGTGGAATAAAGCCTTTGAAAAAGCAGGATTCAAAGATGCGATTCAAGTACAGCAAATGCCGGATAATGCAACATGGGATCCAGCAGATATACGCTACAACACAATTCGCTGGATTAACACAGTAGATGGATATTTTGCGATGGGACCATCCCGTGTTAACCCATTGACTGGAGAAATCTTAGCTGCAGACATTCTGGTAGATGGTAGCTTTATCCGGGCACTCAAGAGTGATTATTCTAGAGTTGGACAGTTCAACCAAACACAAAATCAGAGGTCGCTATCTACGTTGATGCAAAATAACCTGATTTGCACCAATAGAACAGAGGCAGAAAGTAGCGACACTTCCGCAGAGAGTATGGAAATGGAGGGGTTAGCGAGTCGTTTATCAAAACTGGCAGGTCAGTATGACCTTTGCTATGGTATGGAAGCTGCTAACCAATTTGCTTACGGTTCACTGTCAATGAAGCTGTTGCAAAACAGCCCGCCAAGTCGTGAGCAAATGAAAGATTATATTCATCAATATTTACGCTTAATTATTGCACATGAAGTGGGACACACCTTGGGGTTGAGGCATAACTTCCGTGGTAGTACAATGCTTACTCCCCAAGAGATCAACAATCCGGATATCACTCGCCGTAAGGGTATGATTTCGTCAGTGATGGACTATATTCCACCAAATCTTTCACCCCGAGGTACTAAGCAGGGAGATTATTTCCCTAAGATGATCGGACCTTATGATGAGTGGGCAATTCAATACGGATACGCACCAATTCCAGCCGCAACTCCTGCAGCAGAAAAACCATTTTTGGATAAAATTGCTCAGCAATCTGACAAACCTGAGTTCAGTTATTCCACAGATGAAGATATGTTTGACCTTGACCCAACTGTTAACGCATGGGATAACAGCAATAATGTGCTGATTTACTCTCATTGGCAGTTGGATAATGCCTTGGTTATGTGGCAACGTCTCAACAAGGTTGACCTCTTGTCTGGCGAAACTTTCAGCGATGTAAAGGAACAGTTTGGTACAGTCTTAGACCAGTATTTTAAAAATATTTACTATATTACAAAATACATTGGTGGACAGTCTTTCTACAGGGTTCAACCTGGTGATCCTCAAGGAAAATTACCATTTAAACCTGTGCCTGTACAAGAACAACGGCAGGCGTTAGACCTTGTACAAAAGTATGTATTCGCTGAAGATGCTCTGAGTTTTCCCCCAGAATTGCTCAATAAATTAGCACCTTCGCGTTGGCGACATTGGGGGAGTTCTCCTCGGGTTGGTCGTTTGGACTTTCCAATTCATGATTGGGTATTGTATATGCAGAGTTCAGTGTTGTGGGATTTGCTGTCAGGCGATCGCCTCTCCCGTCTCAAGGATATCGAACTCAAAACTGGTCGCGATCAAGCCCTAACTCTACCAGAACTATTTGATACATTACAAAACGATATTTGGACTGAGGTCGTTAAACCAAATGGCAAGCCCATCGTCATTTCCAGTTTGCGTAGAGGCTTGCAGCGGCAATATGTTGACAAATTGACTGCGATGGTTTTACGTAAAGAACGTGTCCCAGAAGATGCTCGTACGCTGGCTTGGTATAAACTCAAACAACTAAATGACAAGCTGGATGAACTGAGTTCAAATGATGAGTACACCAAGGCACATTTGCTAGAAACACGCGATCGCATTACTAAAATATTGAACGCCCAAGTGCAAGCGAATTAGGAAAACCTGTGTCAAAGATAGCTCGCGAAATTATTTTACTACTTATAGTTTGTCAACTACTTTATAGAAATGGCAATTTACCAAATGTAAGTTCTTACAGTAATGACTTATTAATGGGAAATGACTCTAATTGGTTGAAATCTGAGATGGTACTTGTTCTTTCTCCAAAAAAGCAATCTACTATCAGCAAAGGAAGTTTCCAAGATATGCTGGAAGCACTTGGAGTTCGTGAAACAGGGCTATTATCAGGAAATCCTAATCAGTACCAATTTGAAAACCCACTCTCATTTATTGGTAAGTACCAATTTGGAGAAATTCTGCTGATTCGTCTTGGTTACTACAAAGCCGACGTTTATTATGGACGTGGTGCTGACAAGAATTACTGGCGAGGTACATGGACAAAAAAGAAGGGTATTGATAGCAAATTAAAATTTCTCAATACCCCCAATGTTCAAGAAGAAGCGATTCGTGAAGCTTTTAGGGTGTATTGGAAGGATATCAACGATCTTCTCACTCAGCAAGGTAAGTCTGTAAATAATTACCTTGGTCACAAAAAAACGTTTAATGATAAAGGGAAGTCAAAAACAATCACAATTACCCTTTCTGGCATAATAGCAGGGGCACACTTGAGAGGTCCTGATCAAGTGGTAAATCTTCTAGTAACAGCGAAAGTATCTCATGACGAATTTGGCACTTCTATTCTTGAATATATGGAGATGTTTGGGGGTTATGACATGAGAATAGAAGATTTATGAATCTGTGCCGAAAAAGTATTCAGAACGGGCTGCACCCTTGCACTCTACAAAACTCAGAATAGTTGCTCCAATAGCTCATCACGCGTTAGACCGAAATGCTCCGCAACTTCTCGTAATATAGCATTTAGCGTACCGATCTTTAGCGGATCGTGGGCAGGAATGGTGATATGGTGTTCGCCCTGAAGTTGAGTAGTTAAGCGAATATGACTACCAGTTTGTCGATCTACCGCATAACCAAAAATAGCTAATGCCTTAACCAAATCCTCACCCGACAAATCTCGCGGTAGCTTCACGACGCAATAACCTCATCCCGAACAAAATGTAACCGAATGACTTTTGGACGGGTATCCTCATCAGGAAAATGGCATCGAACCGCATCACGAACCATTTCTTTTAAAGTCGTCATGTCCGAAGCCTGGGTGAAAATTGGTTCACCCAATGCGGTTGCTACATAACCATCTTCAGGATCTTCTTCAATCAGAAATACAATCTCTGACGCTGTGTTTTTCACTAATTATTCTGTCAATAGTTAGTTACAACAATAATTTTACAGTAAATTACATTCTCACTCACAACCTACAACAGCAACCTTCAGGTGAATGTCATTTTGTTAATGTAGCTGCCATTTCTCCTCACACGGGTTTTACCATGATTTTAAATCATGACTGGAAGCATCCTAGTATTACCACTCCACCCGTTGCAACTGTGCAACTCTTGGATCGATAATTTTTTGCCCCAAACTATCAAATTTAATTGCCAAAGAAACTTTATTTCCTGAACCAAAAATGTGAGTAATTTCTCCAATACCAAAGGCTTTGTGCAGAACTTTTTCGCCGACTTGCCAACTAGCAGTAGTGTCTTGGTTTCGTTTGGTTGTACGTTGGGCTGTGCTACCAGCAGTACCTTTTGTATAAGCAACAGTGCTTTTTTGTCGAGTCATTAGTAATTCTTCGGGTAATTCGTCGAGAAATTGCGATCGCAAAGCTGGTTCCCGAGAACCATAAAGGCGGCGTTCGCGGGCGTGGGTTATGTACAATCGTTCTTGGGCGCGAGTAATCCCGACGTAGCACAACCGACGTTCTTCTTCCAAAGATGCTGGATCATTCATTGAACGGTAGTTAGGAAATAGTCCTTGTTCCATCCCCACTAAAAACACAACAGGAAACTCCAGCCCTTTGGAGGCGTGTAAAGTTAACAGCGAAACTGCTGTTTCTCCTTCTTTTAAGTTATCCAAATCAGAACTGAGGGCGGTACTGGCGAGGAAGGCTTGCAGGTTCACATCTTCGTTCTCTTCTTCAAATTGCAGCGCAGCGTTGAATAATTGTTGGACGTTTTGCAACCTGTCTTCTGCTTCATCTGTACTCTGAGTTTCCAAGTCTTTAATGTAGCCAGAGTTTTCCAACACCCCTTGCACAAGTTCGGAAACTGGAACCGTCTCTATTTGTTCTTGTAAATGACGAATCATCTGGGCAAAAGTATTAACAGCTTTGGCAGAACGTCCTGCCAATGTGTTTACTGATGTCTCATCAATCAGTATTTCCCACAGGGTTGTGCCTAATTCTTGAGCGGCGTTTACGAGTGCGTCGATGGTGGCTTTACCAATTCCGCGCCGAGGAGTATTAATCACTCGCAATAAACTGAGTGTATCAGCTGGGTTGGCGATCGCCCGCAAGTAAGCCAGGACATCTTTAATTTCTTTGCGATCGTAAAACTTTATTCCTCCGACAACTGTGTAGGGAATTCCTGATCGCACCAATAATTCTTCAAACGGTCGAGATTGGGCGTTGGTACGATAAAGTATGGCAAAACTTCCCCAATTCAATTCTGGATGCTGATTTTCCAAAGAACTAATTTGCTTAATGACAAAATCTGCTTCTGCAATTTCATCATCTGCTTTATGACAAAAAATCTCCTCACCTGCACCTCTTGTTGCTTTGAGGATTTTATCAATACGTTGGGTGTTGTTTTCAATCAGTTGGTTTGCTGCTTGCAAAATATTTTCACAAGAGCGATAATTCTCTTCCAACTTCACCATCGTGCGGGTATCGTCGTCTGGTAAACCATCGCCAAAATCTTGCTGAAAGTCCAACAAGATGGTGAAATCTGCCATTCTAAATGAATAAATCGATTGGTCTGCATCACCTACCACGAAAGTGGAACGATTTGTCCAGTCCCAATCAGTCTTTTTGGTTTCGTTATTCGTCGTCAAAAGACGGATGAGTTCGTATTGAGTGCGGTTGGTATCCTGATATTCATCTACCAGGATATGGCGAAACTTATTATGCCAATAACCTAAGACTTGCTCGTTCTGCTGAAACAATCTGACAGGAACGAGGATAAGATCATCAAAGTCGAGGGCGTTGTTCTGTGCAAGTCGGCTTTGATAGTGATTGTAAACTTCTGCTATCACCCGTCCGCGATAATTGGGTTGTTCTGTTTCAAATTCTTTGGGTGATAAGCCTTGGTTTTTGGCGTTACTAATGGCGTAGCGCACAGAACGAGGTTCAAACTTTTTATTATCCAGATTAAGTTGTTTGGTGACGATTTCTTTCACCAGGCTTTGGGCGTCGGACTCATCAAAGATGGAAAAATTCCGCGTCCATTGGCGTCCTTTTTCGTCTTGGTATTTGTCGATGTCAAAGCGGAGAACGCGAGAAAGCAGACTGTGGAAAGTACCGCACCACATATCTTTGATGTAATTTTTCCAGACTTTCGACTTGAGCTTGGTTTGGTCGTCTTCTGGCAATAAATCAAACCGCTCGTTGTATTCTGTTATTGCTAGGCGATCGGCAAATAACTTTTGAATACGTTCTTTCATTTCCCGTGCGGCTTTGTTGGTGAAGGTTACCGCCAGGATATTTTCTGGATCGACACGATGTTGCAAAATAAGATTAGCAATGCGATAAGTCAGCGCTCGTGTTTTGCCGGAACCCGCACCAGCAACAACGAGTAGGGGACCGCAGTGATGTTCAACAGCGCGGCGTTGACTGGGGTTAAGGTGACTGAGAAAGTCTGTGGTTGTTGTCATGGGTGTGAGGAGTTCTTAGGATTGAGCAGTAAGTATCGCTTAGCTTTAAATATAGAGAAAAGATAACTATAGCTTAGGCTACACTATCTAGAGCGAACGAGAGTCAACATATTGTTTATCGAAAAGAACTCAGAACTCAGAACTCAGAAATCAGAATAAGAAAGAAAAACAAGCGCATAAATTGTAGAGTTCTGGTACGGAAGTCTTTGGGTTTAAAACCCCACCCTCTATACGGTGTATTCAATTGGTTGGGGCGGCACGTTTTGGGTTGTTGCTTTTTACCCAAAAGCTGCCTTGTTTGAATACCAATACAATCATATTGCTGAGTTCTGCGTTCTGACCTATGTGTTCTTCTTCAACTGTGTGCATTTAGGGATCTGCTAAACCAGCGCCCCTCCAGGGGAGAGATCATTTACAAACCATTACCACTCGCTTTGTATTCTCAAATACAAGAAAAATTCACACAATATCTATCAATCTATAGATAGTAGATGTATTGTTTCATACAGTTAAATGATTGAGAAAGCACGTCTTAACAAGGAATGTTTTGCCTCTCTCCTGTGTCATTTGTTATGACTACTTGGGAGAGAGCATTTTTTATTTTGCCAAAAATTGCAGACGCTTTAATTCAACTTTCTTTGTCTGTCTGATAACAGTTTGTTGTTGGGGTTTGGCGAAATTCATTCACTATCTCACTTGTATTCCCCAGCACGCAGATTCTTAATCTGAACTCTGACTTTTGGAGGGAGTAAAGCTAATTGGACGAAGATACGATGAATCAAGCGTTACAAGTAATGAGACGACTTGTTCATACACCCGTAAAGGGTGTTTTTTATGGCATGGTAGATGGCTTTATTTATCCACAGAGTATCAGTAATATACAACAAAATTGTGACACCAAGGTTAGGGTTAACTGCTGTGTCATTCATTCTCTGCACCTCTGTGCAATTCTGGTTCTAAGAGCGTAGGTTTAGGCATGGTCGTATCCATCCTTCCGATGAACAGGTGTTAAATATTGCAATTTTATTGACCTCTTCAGTGTGAGAACAAATTGCAGTAGCTTTAGAGTTTACGACTTAAGGACTAGGAAGGTTTGCACATTCTTACTTATTCTTTCAAAGAAAGGGGCATGGACATTGTTTTGTTGGAACGGAACAATAGAAGGGAGTAAACCTTCGCTCCAAAAAATGGGCTGTTGGGAGATGGAAAAATAAAACTTAACTATCACTCTGGCGTTGCATAAACACTAGCTAGTAGCAGAGGAAAATTGTGAGCATTTGGTGGATGCATTGCCTGAAGTCCCAAATTAGCAGGATTAATCAAATCTGCATGAGTCAGTATAACATGACCAGTACTGTCCAAAATCGATTGATTAAAATGGAAGCCTATTATTAATTTTTCCTACTAGATTAGTTTCCTTTTGCTCTCATTCTTATTTCATATTTGTATCAGAAGATCTCTATGAAGAAACCTTGAATTTTCTCGATTTGCTGGAATAAAAACCAAAATCTGACGTCTTGTTAGTTTTTTGATTTTTGTTTTATTTTGATTCACTTTATGATAGATTCATTTAAAAATGAGAAAAATATGAATATTGACAAGTGAGAAAAAATATTAATATTTTTCCGGCACGACTGCCGCAGCACGTACCCTCGTTGGTTGTTGTATCTGGGCTGCTATTGGGACTTTGGATCAGTGGATGCAGTCCCACGCCTTCTGATGAGCAGTCGCAGGTAAATGCTACGCCAGAGACAACCAATGGGGTGAATCCGGCGAAAAAAGACAAAAAGGTAATTCTAACGACCTTCACAGTGATTGCGGATATGGCGCGAAACGTGGCGGGTGACAAGGCGGTTGTGGAATCAATTGTCAAGCCAGGTTCGGAAATTCACGGTTATGAACCGACACCGAGTGATTTAGTGAGGGCGAAATCAGCTGACCTGATTCTGGATAATGGTTTGGGTTTAGAACGTTGGGCAGAAAAATTTTACAACAGCATTCCGAAGGTTCCCCATATCACTCTGAGTAAGGGAATTAAACCTGTGGAAATTGCGGAGGATGCTTACAAGGGTAAGCCTAATCCTCATGCTTGGATGTCACCACAAAATGCTGTAATTTATGTAGAAAATATTCGTTCATCTCTGGTAAATTTAGACCCAGCGAACGCAGACACTTACAATGCTAATGCGAAAGCATACAGTCAGAAGATTAAGGCAATTGACCAAAATTTACGAAAAGAGGTGTCAATCGTTCCCCCAGATAAACGCTATATGGTTAGTTGTGAAGGGGCGTTTTCCTACATCACCCGCGACTATGGCTTGAAAGAAGTTTATCTGTGGGCGGTGAATTCGGAACAACAAGCGACCCCGAAGCAAGTGGAAAAGGTGATTAACACTATTAAGACAAATAAAATACCTGCTGTTTTTTGTGAAAGTACGGTAAGCGATAAAGCGCAAAAGGAGGTCGCTAATGCTACAGGTGCACAGTTTGGCGGAGTGTTCTACGTAGATTCTCTCTCTCCGTCAGATGGACCAGCATCGACTTATCTCAAGTTACTTGAATATAACGTGACTACACTGATTAAGGGGTTGCAGGGAAAGTAGTAATATCACAACCTGTTCAATATTTATTATTTAAGGCTGATGCGGGGACGTAAAGAAATCTGAATGATTAAGTAGTTAAGCGAATTTGATATTAGTGAATAACTAAGGGTGTAAGGGTATGAGAATGTAAGGGTGTAAGGGGTACAACAGCACATGGTGGCTTTCGGATGTATAAAAAGAAAATCTCTTCTTTTCGTTCTACACCGCTAGCTTGGTCAAAAAATCGGGATATTTAGGTGAACTACCAACAAGTAATTATGAATGAAATCAGTATTAATGTTGAAAATGTGACAGTCGCTTACCACGGTAAGGTAGCTTTGCATAGTGCTTCTTTGCAACTCAAAGCCGGTTCCATTTGTGGGTTGGTGGGGATGAATGGTAGCGGAAAATCAACCCTATTTAAAGCAATTATGGGATTTGTGAAGCCGACAACGGGAAGAGTGTTGATTAACGGCTTGCCAATCAGAATGGTACAAAAAAATAACCTGGTGGCGTATGTGCCTCAGTCTGAAGAGGTGGACTGGAATTTCCCGGTGAGTGTCTACGATGTGGTGATGATGGGACGCTACGGATATATGAATATACTGAGGATTCCCTCTGTAACAGATAAACGGATTGTGAGGGAGAGTTTGGAGAGGGTAGAGATGTGGGAAATGCGCGAACGCCAAATTGGAGAACTCTCTGGTGGACAAAAGAAACGTGCCTTTTTTGCCCGTGCTTTGGCACAACAGGGAACTGTCTTACTGTTAGATGAACCATTCACAGGGGTAGATATCAAAACAGAAAAAGCCATGATTGACTTGTTACTGGAATTACGAGACGCGGGTAACACAATTTTGGTTTCTACCCATGATTTGGCATCAATTACTACCTTCTGTGACCAAGTTGTCCTGATCAATCGCACTATTTTAGCCTACGGCAATACGAATGAAGTCTTCACACAGGAGAATCTCTCTCGCACTTTTGATGGTTCTCTGAGTGATTTAGGGTTTAGCAAAAGTCGGATTTATCGTGAAAATATGGAGGGTTTTTGATGCAATTACTACAATGGTTTACTGCGCCTTTGCAAAACGAATTCATGGTTAAGGCAATTCTCGTCAGTGCCTTAGTTGGTATGGTTTGTTCAGTGCTATCTTGTTACATGACCCTGAAAGGTTGGGCATTGATGGGAGACGCAGTTTCTCACGCGGTTATGCCTGGGGTGGTGATTGCCTATATTTTGAAAATACCCTTTGCTGTTGGTGCGTTTGTGTTTGGCGTGGGTTCGGTTATTGCTATTGGTTTTATCAAGGCAAAGACAAGAATTAAGGAAGATACGGTGATTGGACTGGTGTTTACGGGGTTCTTTGCCTTGGGGTTGGTGTTAGTTTCTAAAACACCAAGTAGCGTAGATTTGACACACATCCTGTTTGGCAATGTTCTGGGTATTTCTCAAGCAGATATTATTCAGACGGTGATTATTAGTGTTGTTACTTTGGTGGCGATCGCCATCCTACGCAAAGACCTACTATTATTTTGTTTTGACCCCACCCATGCGCGTTCTATTGGTTTAAATACAGGAGTACTCTATTATATTTTGCTATCGTTACTTTCCTTAACTGCCGTCGCCGGACTTCAGACAGTGGGAATTATTCTGATTGTTGCTATGTTAGTCACTCCAGGTGCAACGGCATATTTATTAACTGATAACTTCGACCACATGATGCTGATTGCGATGGCTTCTGGAGTATTTTCGAGTGTTATGGGAACCTACATTAGCTATCACATTGATGGTGCAACTGGGGGTTGCATTGTGGTGTTGCAAACTCTGTTGTTTGTCGTGGCGATGATATTTGCACCCAAGCATGGTTTGTTGGTTAGGGCAAAAAAACACAAAGGTGTTTCTATCGTGGGAACAGACAATAGGAAATAGGGAACTCTTAAGCTTTACTCTTAAGAAGGAAAAATTTTAATCTCAATTTATTCACTCATCAAGCAATTTATAATCAAGCTGATGCTCAAATTTAAATGTATCTCCATTGCCAAGAAAATCATTGGGTGTCTCTAGATATCCTCGATTGAAAAGTTTCGTTTCAAGCTGGAGAAAGCATTCTCACCGAAAATTCTCGCCAGTTCGATTTGGCAATCATTCAAAAACAATTTGCAGCGCAAGGACTTATAACTTTGAAAACTTGGACAGATTCTCAGCAGTGGTTTGGGTTAATTCTTTACCAAACTCAATAACTTTTCTAAAAATGTAAACTGATATCTTGCACCATTCATTCTCAATAACTGTAGGGTGGGCAGTGCCAATAACTTAAAATTCAGGGTTTGAGCCAAGGGTACGCACTGCCCACCCTACAAAAATCTGAAGAACCATTATCTCACAACCGTTGAGAGGATTGCTATCTCTAGAATTGGTAACTCAATCCAAACGGCTAGACGACTTGATGGTGAGATTCTCCAAAGAAGCTACAGGGAACATAATTCCTGACTTCTTTGTAGGAGGATTCAGCGTGTTGAATACCCTGTCCCAAAATCCTTGAATGCCATAGTTTCCCTTGAAACAAGTGTGGTGAAGATCGTGAAAATCTGATGGCACGAAAAAGATTGATAAAGAACTATGACCTTCTAGGTTGTAAGCATTGCCTATAATAGTCCAGGCACATAGCTGGGTGATATCATACCCAAATATAAAGATAGGCAAAAGGTCTGTAATACTAACAATAATATATTCTGTCAAACTCTTATGACCAGCAACAAAACTTGATGAGTCGGCAAACTCATGATGTTTAAGATGTATTTTCCGCAAGAATTTTCTGTGAAATAGCCAATGGGTGACGTAAAAACAGAAATCAGCTGCAATTATTCTCATCAAGAACCATCCAAGATTTAGGAGCAAGCTATTTCCTCTATTTACCTCTGGCGCTAGATAGACGATCATCAAAGCTGCTATTAAACTTCTGATTTCCCCAATAATGATGCCTTTTGCAGTAAAAGAAGGAAATGGTTGTTTTTTGACTTTCTTAACCCTGGCAGTCAGTTTCTCTCTTAAAGTATCATTCTTTTTAATGACTTTTTCGATGAAAAGACCAATGCTATAAAATGAGACAGAACCAACAACCCAGTATAATAGCACCTGAGTGAGAAATTTGAGTTCGACATTGTGCAATAGCCAATAAAAGATTTGCTGAATAATTGTGCAACTAATAGCTATTTTTAGATAAAATTCAATCTCAAAACATAAATTAAAAAAAATCATCCCTGTGTCCTTGTAGTAATTATTAAATCACATTCAATTTTTTCATTGTTCCAGATTTTTTTACAAGCATACATTCAAGCATATATTATTTTTATCCTCATCCATAAGATTCTAAGTGCATTTTCATTTTAATTGGTATTACAAACCATTACCAATTAGAATGAAAGGTGCCCAATAATAGGGATGACTCAGACGATTAGCGACTTTTGCTGGTAGATTCTGGCGTGTAGATTTAAGAATTCCTCTGTCTTGATCTTGAGTTATCCCTGAATAGTCGCCTGTAATCATTGCAACTTGCGCTTGACGTAAAGCCTCAGCCTTACTCATTTTCCCTTGGCTTAAGAAGGCGTAAAAAGCATCCATTAAAGCTTGTGTACCGCCATCACTCACAGACCATAAAGATGCGATCGCAGCTCTTGCTCCTGTACGCTGTACTTGATAGCCAAAACCTAAAATTTCTTCTCCCTTGCCTATTTGGTCACTGGCTGCTGTTTCACAAGCACTCAACACAACCAAATCTACATTTGGCAAAGATAACTTTTGAATTTCAGGTAGCTTAATTAAACTACCATCACCCATCAAAATAAAAGAATCTTGCGGCTGACCGTTGACAAATTTCGCGTGAGTCGCCATATGAATAATTGTATAAACACTTAAATAAGGAATCATTGCTTGGCGACTAAATTCGTTATCTAAAAGTGTCTTAGTTCCTGGCATCATAGTAGCAAGATTTTCAACCTCCGCTCCTGCATATTCTAGTGCTTTAAATGGTAATGAAGTAGACTCTAATTGTACGACATGACGCTGTGTTGTCGCCCCAGCCAAAACTTTTATTTGTGGTAAAGGTTGGGTATCAATTTCTGTTAAACTCAACGCAGTAATATTGTTAGTACGGAAGCGCTGCGCTAACCATTGTTTGCCGTCATATAAAGCAGCTAGAGGAATATAACGTAATGCTCCATCCGGTGCATAAATAATTGTTTTTGCATCGGCATTTGCTAAGTCTTTTTCTATCGGTTGAATTAATAATTCATACAGCTTTTGGGCGGGAACTATGGCGTTCGATTCGGGATTTTCTAAAGCTCTACGAAAATCTACAATGAGCCGATTGAGTTCTTCTTTTTTAATAGGAACACTACGATGGATTGGTGGTGTATTTGGAGTCGTTAGTACGAGTTCCAAACGATTGTCTAAAACCAACGGATACAGCAAGACGGCGTTTTGGTTAAGACGCTGCAAGTTGTCGCGCAAGCTGTTAAGATTATCCAGTGGTATAATCTGTTGTGCCGTTTTTGGGCTAAGCTGTCCTAACCAAGCATTCACTTCTGGGCTATCAATAAATTGGTTAAATTCGGTGAGAAGATTTGCCTCCAGTGCTACGATTTTTTCTTTGTCTTGCGGTTTTCTATTCGTTGGTGGAATTTTTTGCAGTTCGCCGAGTTGTCTGCTGATTTGAATTTGTTTATCGGCTATAACTTTCAACCCTTGATTAATGGACTGTTCTGGAGACAGCGACTCAACTCCTTTAGCTGTTCTTTCATTACCCCGAACATCATGCAGATAATCGTCTAATTCTTGGATTTTAAGTAAATCTAAAACTTGCTGTGCTTCTAGCACTCGATCTTGTTGCAGAAGTAAGTCAGCTAAACGTCGATAGATATCAGCAACGGTTGCTGTGTAAGATTGCTGTTCTTGTTGTGGAAGCGATCGCAATTGTGCGCGTATAGCTTCAGTCACATTCACAGATTGCTTGTAAAAAATAATTGCCAGTTGTGGTTTGTTTTGCTGCGCTAGTAAATCACCAATGTTTCCCAGGGTAATTCTTTGAGCAGTTCTATCACCAATTTCCCGACTCAATAATAATGCTTGCTGATATGACGCTAATGCTTGTGGATACTTACGCATACCTTTGTAAACGCTTCCCATACTATCAAGAGTACGCCCAACGACAGCACGCTCACCCACTTGTTGCAGAACACTCAACGCTCGATCAAGAGATTCTAGTGCTTGCGAATACTGTCCCAATTGTTGATAGACAAAACCGATATTGTTAAGAGTGGTGCCAATCTTTTGTTGATTATCAATATCTCGAAAATTTGCTAATGCTTGCTGATAGTAATTTAGAGCTTGAGAATATTTATTCATCTTGTTGTAGGCGAACCCAATATTATGAAGAGTTGTGCCTTCGCCTAACTTCTCGCCATTTTTTTTCCAAATTGCTAAAGCTTCCCGATAAAACTTGATGGCTTGAGGATATTGACCGAGTTCGCTGTAAACAAGTCCAATATTATTAAGGTTCTTCGCTTCTTCTACAGGGTCTTTAGCTTTTTTAACGTTAACTAAAGCTTGTTGAAAAAACTTGAGTGCTTGGGAATATTGTCCTGTTTCGTAATAAACTCCACCAAGACTATTGAGGGCAGAACCGACTCCTAGTTTATCTTCAATTTTTTCCATCAAGGAAAGGCTTTGCTGATAGTATCCCACTGCTTGAGAATACTGCCCCATAGATTGATAAACTAACCCAATATTATTGAATATAGTTCCAGTTGTTTCCTGTTCCTCTTGGTTAGGAATTTTGCCAGCTTCTACTTCTCGATTTATGGCCAACGCTTGCTGATAAAATTTTAGTGCTTGCGGATATTGACCTAGCTCTCTAGAAACTGCTCCTAGGCTATTAAATGTATTACTAATATTTGTTTTATCATCTATTTTTTGATAAAATTCAAGCGCTTTTTGATAGATTTCTAAGGCTTTGTGAAACTGAGCTTTATCATATTGGTCAGCTGCTTGGTTAGATAATCGATCTGCTTCTATTTTCAGATTTTTATATTTGTTTGCTTGTAAGAGTGTTTTAGAAGAATCACTCACAATTTGATAACGAGAACCTACAAGTGATTGTTGTCCTTCGTAAACTGAAGCCTTTAACAAACACAAAATAATTCCAATTGTACCAAAGCGAATTAAATGAGATAAGTGCATGAATCAAGTTTTGATATATTTGAAAAGAAAGAGTTGCTTATTAATCAAATAAGCAACTTCAACACTTAGTTATTAAATTTTTTATGGCAAAAGATTGAGATGCACCTGTAAAAATTTTCTCAAAATCGCATTCAGTCATTAAAATGTTGAATTATTAAGTTTTCCTTTACTTAGGACGTCTTATCCTTGAACGATTAGCCAATATACCACTAGCAGCAGTTAAGTTGATTTTAGAATTACCAGACTTATCTGTGCTACTAACAGTCAAAATTTTGCTTTGAGAAATAAGATAGGAGATGAGAGTAGCAACAGTCTCTTCACCCACGTCCTGATAGAGTTCTTGTGCTTGTTGGTAAGATTTTAAAGCTTCTCCTAACTGTTGATTAGCTTGTTCTAGTAGTTTTTTGGCTTCAGCTTTACGAATATCTTGATTCGGGTGTAATGTTTGGTCAGTCATTTGTCATACTCCTGTTGTTGGGTGATTTATAGAACAGATTTTACTTCACCTAAAGACATATATGTATACCAACAGAAATCACACCATTCCGGATGCTAAGTTAAGTCAACGTTGAAAAAGGTAAATAGAGTCTTTGGAATGACTTGCTTATCTTTTTCTTGGAAACGCCAAGAGTGCGAACAGAAAGCCGCCTCCCTTGTCTACACTCAGTTTGCCTTATATGCTGAGAACACACACTCGCGTTCCTAATTACATTTTACGCTTAATTAGATTGAGCTACTAATCAGTGTCTTGATTTCTAACTTACGCAGTAGGTTTGTTTGTTTTCAGTTGATTTATCTGCTCATTTAGTTCTTCTACTCTTTGCTTATTACCTAAAGTTTTGTAACTGTCTCGTGCTTTATTGAACCAATTTCTGCCTGTTTTTTGGTCATCTATTGCTATATACAAATTTCCCAAAGCTTCCGCAATCTGTCCTTGCTGTAAAACATCCTTATTAGCTACTGCTAATTTGTGTGCGTTTAAATAATTAGTCTCAGTTAGCACATTAACTCCTGTTTGCCAGTAGAGATAGCCAAGCTTTCGATAGACGGAAGTTTCTTTAATACCACTACTTATCAAGGCTTCTAGTGTCTCAATCGCCTCTGATTTTAAGTCAGCACCAATATAAAAAAAAGCACTTTGTAAACCTTTTACTTTGTCAGAAGCTTTTTGATTATTTAGTTGCATCATGCTTGCTTTCACAACTTGTGCTTCTTCTTTGGACAGAAGGCTAAAACCTCGTGCATTTGGTTTTTCATCTGTTGACAATTTACCGTTGTCTGCTTTAACATTCAGTAAATATTCCACACCTGTTTCTAGTCTTGGTTCTCCTGGATACACCACTTGATTAGTACTCACTTTTGTTTGCCAAAGAACCGAACCAGCTTTTTGTAAACTCACATCATAACTTTTGACACCTAAAACTTGATTCCAGCGTAGCTTCGGCTTGTCAGTCAGTAGCAAAGTTCGGCGGGGACTGATAATGTAGGGAATATCAGGGTTATTCGGACTGCGAGGATCACCACTTTGAGCGATTGTGCACTCAGACTGAGCAATGGGTGTTTGACTAACTTCAGTGCTAAATGCTGGTGGTAAAATTGGTTTTACTAGTATCAAAAGCAAGAAGCAAGCAGCAACAAAACAAACGAAATTTTTCGCTTTTGTACTCTTTACTATCCTGTTTTTTGGTAGTGCACTTAACTTCATTATTGAGTCCTTTGGTTTTTAGAAGTGGAAGATAACTGTAATCTTTCCTTCATTTTTTTTGCAGGTTCGTTAATTTGATAATTGTTATATTTCCTTAATTTTTTTTGCTGCTTCGTGAACCCACTGTTTTTCTTCTATCGTTTTTGATTGGCTAGATAAGCACTTTTTCCAAACTGAAAGTGCTTCTTGCCTATTATTTTGCTTTTCTAAAACTTTACCTAGGAGACAATACGCAGCAGCGCGATCGCCATTAATATTGATTGCCTTTTGAAGAGAGTTTTTCGCCTCTGGATAACGCCCAAGTTCTAAATATGCCCAACCTAAATTTTTCCACATAGCGTATTTCACTTGATTATCCTCAGCAATTGACAGTCCTTCTCGCAGTAGCGTCACTGCTGTTGTATATTGTTTATTGAAAATCTGTAAACGTGCTAAATTGTTGTAAGCTTTATCGTCACGCTTCTCCACAGCTTTTTGATACATAGTCCGAGCTTGAACTAAGTTATTTTTATCTTCATAAAGCAAGCCTAAATTGTAATCAGGTTCTGATAATTTTGGGTTCAATAATAGAGCTAACTTATAAGAAGTTTCGGCAAGATCAAAACTTTTATTACTGTATTCTGTATAACCAAAGTTATTGATTTTATATGCCAATCTGGGTGCCATTGTCCAGATTGTAATACCTCCACTTAGCAAAACTAAACATCCAGTCATGAAAATTTTACCCTGATATTTTTTATAAATTTTATCCTGTGTTTTTTTAGGTTTTTCAACTAGTTGTTTATCTGATTTTTGTTGAGAAGGAAATGTATTTGATAGTGAACGATTCAGTCCTGAAGTACTGACTACAAACCCTGTATCTGGTGGTAAGGTATCTGGTGGTAAGGTTTCTGATTCATCTTCAGATAGTGGAAACTCGTGTTGATTGCCTTGAAGATAATTTAAGATTTCCTGGCAATTTTGAGGTCGCTGTCCAGGAAAAGGAGCTATGAGGCGGTCGATTAAGTTTATTAGTTGTGGGGAAACACTCGTTGCTTGGTCACGCCAAATCAGTTGTCCTGTTTGCAAGTTTGTAAGAAAATCGAGAGGAGATTTTCCTGTGAGCAAACAGACAAAAGTTCGCCCCAAAGCAAAAAAATCTGACTGTGGGACGGCGTGACCTTCAGCTTGTTCTGGAGGTGTAAATCCAGGAGAAACAAGTACAGTTCCAGTTTGTTTGCCTAGTTCTTTTTCTAAATAAGAATTTGTGACTTCCCTAACACCACCAAAGTCAATCAGCACCAGTTGCCCGTCAGGTCTTAGCATGATATTAGGTAGTTTAATATCTCGGTGAAGGTATTGATGCTGATGCAGTACCTTAAGTATTTCTACTAATTTAATTAACCATTCGTGAGCTTGTTCTGTGGTGAGTGGTTGATTTCCTCTGGCTTGCAACCACTGTTGCAAATTTGAACCTGGTATTTTCTCCATCACCAGACAGTGCAACGGTTCAGCATTATTACCATCAGACCAAGTAAAATACGCATCTGAGTCTACACGCGGTATACCAGAGTGCCTTAAACGACCTAGTAATTCAGCTTCTCGTTGAAATAGCGTGATCGCCTTTTGTTTAATTGTTGGATTATGAAAGCGCTCTAAGCTCAAAACTTTTAAAACTTTAGAGGTACCGCCATCATCCACTTCAAACACTTTACCAAAACCACCGCCACCAATTTGAGAGACAACTCGGTAGCGTCCCTGAAGTAACATTCCTGGACGAATCATGGCGACTATCATCATAGCTCAGTCTTTGCTCCACAAAACTGAATTATCAATCCCCATACTCCAGTGCACAAAGCACCGAAACAAGGACTGCATAACGCCCTTATGCACGCCTGGGCGCAGTGGCTTGTCCATCTGCGGTTCAAAAATTTCAAATTGTTTTGACTTTTGAATTTTAGCGCAGGGAGGATCGACTGAGTTTACAGCTCATTAATTCAAAGAATAAACCATTTTCTTCTACAAGTTAAAATCGACTTATTACAGAAAACTAATCTTTAGCTATCAGTGGAAGGCGAACGGTGAAAATTGAGCCGACTCCAGGTTCGCTCGTGACAAAAATTTCACCACCCATCATCTGGCAAAAGTGACGGCTAATTGCTAACCCCAGTCCTGTTCCACCATATTTTTTTGTGGTAGAAGCATCTCCTTGCGTAAAGCGTTGAAACAGCTGCTGCTGTTGATGATCGGACATACCAATCCCTGTGTCTTCAACAGTAAATGTGATCATTGCAGGAGTGTGACTTCTTTGAACGTCTTGTATTTCTTTGTTGATGATGAATCTCACCCTACCGTTGGTGGTAAACTTGGCAGCGTTGCTCAGCAGATTGTACAGAACCTGTCGTAGCTTAGTTTGATCCGTGTACATGATGCCAAGTTCGCGATCAAAATTCACTTCTAAAAGATTGCCATTTTTCTCCACCAAAGGCTTGACTGTGAAAACTACGTTATTGATGAGCGCAGCGAGTTCAAATGTCTCTGGGTAGAAAGTCATTTTGTCCTCTTCAATTTTTGATAAGTCGAGGATATCGTTGATTAATATCAGTAAATGCCTACCCGCAGTGTTGATAGATTCAAGATCATCAATAAACTCTTCTGACATTGCAAAATCAACAGCATCATCGCGCAACAGTTGGCTTAAGCCAATAATGGCATTTAACGGTGTGCGTAACTCGTGACTCACATTTGCCAGAAACTGACCTTTTGTTTTGTTAGCAGCTTCTGCTAATTCTTTTGCTTGCTGCAATTGTTTGGTTCGCTCAGAAACCCCCTCAATCAAACGATTGAGAGATTTCGCCAGTGAGCCAATTTCATCTTCTGTACTGATAGGAGCTCGCAAATCAAAGTTAGATTTTTTCGCGACTTGTTCGGCGACTTGAGTGACAAGAATGACTGGTTCGGCGATCGCCCGAGAAGTACGCCATGCTACAATTGCTGCGATCGCCACTGACACCAGCATACTCATTACAGCAATTAATCTCTCGACTTTTTTTGCGATCGTCAGATCTGTTGTAAGTTTCTGCTCTTGTTGTTGAGCAATTTGCAAGTTGTTGGTTAACCGTTTACGTATCTCATCCAGCCGCATGGCTGTTTTACCGCTCATCATTTCCAGCAACTCGTTTCTGACTACAAAAATCTGCTGTTGTTCTGGCTGCTGGTCAAACCGCTGTAAGATTGAATCAATTTGGCTAACGTAAGATTCTAGGTTACGGGAGTAGTCATTTAATATAGCTCGTAGAGTATCTTCCGGTACTGCTAATTTTCCAGGCTTGCTATCTATAAATTTCGTAATTTGTTGCTCAACGTTTTTAGCATCTTTTACACTGCTTAACAATTCAGCTCTTTTGCTAGAAAGGCGTTGCGGATTTCGTATAACAGCAACCAAGTTAGAGCCATGCAATTGTGCATTTACTAAAGCATTCCTATAACTACTCAGCACTTGCGTTTGAAACTGAGCATGCTCTAATTGTTTAGTTTCTATCCCCAAATAGAAATTGGATATGACTAACCCAGTCAACGAGCCTAGAAAACCAATCCCAATTGCCAGAAAGTACCCATAGCCAATTTTCTGATGAATGCGCCAAGAACTGGCTTTGAGTTTCCTTCGAGAGGGATATTCTATAGTGGGGAGTTCGTCAGTAGAAGGCTCTTGGGCTGACACTTGTGTTATTTCCAAATTGCTGTCAACAGCGGTTGGCTCTTGAGTTTGCATCCCTCAAATCTCCTTACCCTCCCGCAAAAATCACCGTATTTTTTTCCAAGCTAGGATTTTGTTCAATTTTCTATTAACTCTTCTTACATTATCATCTTCTTTTTAACAGGTTCACTGCGTTTTTCACTAAAGAATGTACTTAAAAGTGTGAAATAAAGGCTAAGTTTTTTCGCCTAACTTATGAAGTTTTTATAAAGCTGATTTCTTTCAGCTTACACTGAGTTGTTGCCAATAAGGCGTCTACATCTTTTATCGCTTCTAAGTTAAATTTATTTGCTGCAAAAAAAAATCGCCATCATTTAGAGGATGTTTGAAAAGTGAGGGGGTGTTGTAAGAAAGCTCACAAGGCTTAAATAGAGATCCCATTTTTTTTGACCCAAACTTATGGTCAAAGTTAGGTTGTCAGATGGGAACAGGACTTACGCGCCCCGTATACTAGCTACTTAGGAATTGTTCGATAAAATAGCCCCCTAACGGGGGCTGGGCAAACAAAGAGGGCTAGAAGCTAAACTAATTTAGCCTCCAACTCCTGATTGTATTTATACAATCGCTGCCGACAGCAAATTGTTAGCTGCTTGCTGCAACAATTCTGCTTTATCGGTGCGCTCCCAAGGTAAGTCTAAATCGTTCCGTCCAAGATGACCGTAAGCCGCGACGTCCTGATAAAAACGTCCGCCTCGTTCTTTGGGCAGGTTACGTAAATTGAAGGCATGAATAATGCCTGCTGGGCGTAGTTCAAAATGCGTTTTGATCAATTCGAGCAAAATTTGATCATCAATTTTACCCGTGCCAAAGGTATCCAACATCACGCTGACTGGTCGCGCTACACCAATGGCGTAACTGAGCTGGACTTCACATTTATCTGCCAAGCCAGCGGCGACAATATTTTTCGCGACATACCGAGAAGCGTAAGCTGCTGAACGGTCTACCTTGGTGGGGTCTTTACCAGAAAAAGCTCCACCACCATGTCGCGAGTAACCGCCGTAGGTATCAACTATGATTTTACGTCCGGTTAGACCAGAATCTCCCTGAGGACCACCGACGACAAACTTGCCTGTGGGGTTAACCAAAAAGCGAGTTTGCTCATCTGGCTTAACATCAATGTCTCCGAATACAGGTTCGACCACTGCTGACCACAGATCTTCTTTAATCTTGGCTTGCACTGCGGCTTCATCTGTGATGTCACCAATGGTAGCCGTATGCTGGGTAGAAACCAGGATGGTATCAATTCCTACAGGGCGTCCGTCTTCATATGCAATAGTGACTTGCGTTTTACCATCAGGACGCAGGTATGGCAAATCACCTGTTTTACGGACTGCAGCCAGTCGGCGAGCAATGCGGTGAGCAAGGCTAATGGGTAAGGGCATCAGTTCTGGTGTTTCGTTACAAGCGAAGCCAAACATGAGACCTTGGTCACCTGCACCAACAGAGTCAAATAGTTCTTCACTATTCTTCTCACGGCTTTCTTGAGCAGTGTTTACACCTTGAGCAATATCAGGTGATTGTTCATCCAATGCGACAATCACTGAGCAGCTGTTGTTACAAAACCCATTTTCCGCGTTGGTATAACCTATCTCAGCAATTTTTTTGCGAGCTAGATTCACATAATTCACATTGGCTTTAGTCGTAATTTCGCCAGTGATAAGTACCAACCCAGTGTTAACGACAACTTCAGCCGCAACACGACTACTGGGGTCTTGTGAGAGTAAGGTATCTAGAATGGTATCAGAAATCTGATCGCAGATTTTATCTGGATGCCCCTCAGTCACTGACTCAGAGGTAAATAGATAACGATGAGACAAGTGTAGTTCCTCCATAGAACATTTTTCTGATTGACTAAACGCAAGCGTTTAGTTCAGCCACTTTAATCTGCAATCATAACAACATTTTTACAATCAAAGTTCGTAAGTTATGTTACTTTCTTAAAAATATAACTTAAGACTGATTATTTTAAAGATAAATAAAAGTTACTCTACTTAGTTATCATTCTTTCCTGAAGAACAAACAGGGAACGGAATAATACTAAGCAAACCATAAAAAAATCGGGGGACGCCCGTGAGCACCCCCAACACCACAAGACACAAAAACATCTACTTAAACTAAACCTTAGCAGCTAGTTTTGCTTGTTTAGATGTTAACCGCTCGTAAGCAGCACGCATTTTTAAACCTGTCAGCACTTGGAATAAACCAGTACCATTGTTGGAACCTGGGTATTCGCGGTGTTGCAGTAACAAGTGAGTCATCTCACCTTTGTAGTTTGTAGATGTGTTGCTCAAATGGGTTTCAATGTAAATGACTTCTTCTAGGTTGTCAAATTGACCATCTACCTCTAACACAGAGACATAACGACCGTAGTAGACATCCGAGCCATAGTACAGTTGCATACCAGGGTAAGAACAGGTCAGTTTACGTCCGCAGGGAGTCCACTGAATTGATGATCCTTCATCAAAGAGGTAGACTGGGGCAAAGCCTTCTTTCCCTTCCTGCTGGAGCATACGTACCCGCAGAACTTTGCGCTCTTTATCGTCTTTGATTAAGTTTGTGGGCAATACCTGGAGAACCACATCAGCAAATTCTCTTTGCGGTTCAATGTACTTTGTAAAATCAGGTTTACGGGAATTGATTTGAGCTAAGACATCTTCATAGCGGTGACCGCGTTCTGCCATGTCTCGCTGGATTTTCCAGGCAATTTTGACTTCATCGCTGATGTCGAAATAGACACTGAAGTCAATGAGTTCGCGTACCCGCTCATCATATAAGGGATGTAACCCTTCAACAACGATAATGTGATTTGGCTCTATTCTTTCTGGTGGATCGATCGCCCCGGTCTCGTGGTTGTAAATCGGCTTATCAATTGCTTGACCTTCTTTGAGCGCTTTGATTTGCTCATACATCAGGTCAAAATTGTTTGCTCTTGGGTCAAGTGCAGTTATTCCGGTTTCTTTACGCTGCTTACGGTCTAATAAGTGATAGTCATCTAAGCAGATGACTGTCATTAAGTCTTCACCGAATAAATCTATCAGGCGACGCAAAAAAGTAGACTTACCGCATCCGGAGTCTCCGGCTACCCCAATCAATACTATGCGTTCCGGCTTAGTCATAAATCTCCTCTTGATACTAAAGATGAGTCAATCAATTATTTTTCTGACAGTTTTTTCTAGCCAGGAGTTTACCCCAATGGTTTATCCTGCGTTTTCGCCCCCAGCCGTGCCATAACAGAGTAGACGGGTATACAAGACTGTGCCAGTAGATACCTATCTGAGTAGTCTGAATTTGTTGCTGGTAAGTATTTAATCCTAGTGTTATATTGGATTGTAACAGAAGGAAGTACTGCATACAAGGCTTGCTAGTATTTCCTTTCAAGAAGTTATCTCCCTCTATGGGAGGTGGTGCTTCCAAAAAAAAGATTAAATTGATTCATGATTAACATTCTCCAAAAGATTTATCCTTTACCTTAGAAGGTGAACAGGTGTGTGTGTTTGCCATTCGGTGCGTGTCTTTGGTGAGTGTGCCTGACAAGGCATTGGCTAATGATCCCGGCCTTCCGAAAAGCGCCAGTTTTGTCCACCGAAAATCATGTAAACTAAAGCTGGCGCTTTGTGCTGGGAAAGATTTTTAATTAAAGGTTAAGTAGACATCGGAGTGGTAGAAGGAATGTATATTAAAGGTGCTGTTGAAGGTGCTGCCAACACAGAATCAGGTAGCCGTGTTTATTTATATGAAGTGGTGGGTTTGCGTCAGAGCGAAGAAACTGATCAAACAAACTACCCGATTCGTAATAGTGGCAGTGTATTCATCAGAGTGCCTTACAACCGCATGAATCAGGAGACACGGCGGATCATTCGCCTAGGTGGGAAAATTGTTAGCATCCAGCCTTTGAATGCTTTAGAGCATCTCAATGGAAATACCTCTACAGCAAATGCTAACACTGAAACCGAGACTGCAAGCAGTCAAGCAAATGGTAAAGCCACACCTGTCGCTGAGCAACAGCCCAAAAAAAAGGACAAACAAGGCAACACCATGACTCAAGCAAAACCCAAAAAAGAATCACATGCTGACGTTCCTGTCAACATTTACCGTCCAAACGCTCCATTTATTGGTAAGTGCATATCCAATGATGCGTTAGTAGCAGAAGGCGGAATTGGTATTGTTCAGCACCTTAAATTTGACATTTCTGCTGGTGATCTGCGCTATATAGAAGGTCAAAGTATCGGTATTATCCCACCTGGAGTGGATAAAAACGGCAAGCCAGAAAAAATCAGACTATACTCGATCGCCTCAACCCGTCATGGCGATGATGTAGATGACAAAACAGTCTCCCTGTGCGTCCGCCAGTTGGAGTATAAGCACCCAGAAAGCGGCGAAACAGTTTACGGTGTCTGTTCTACACACCTGTGTTTCCTCAAACCAGGAGACGATGTAAAAATCACAGGTCCTGTGGGTAAAGAAATGTTGTTACCCAAAGACCCAGAAGCCAAAGTTATTATGATGGGAACAGGAACAGGTATCGCCCCAATGCGTGCCTACCTGTGGCGCATGTTCAAGGACAACGAAAGAGCTGCTAACCCAGAATACGAGTTCAAGGGATCTGCGTGGTTGATATTTGGTGTACCTACAACTCCTAACATCCTCTACAAGGAAGAACTGGAAGAATTACAACAAAAGTATCCTGATAATTTCCGCCTCACTTATGCCATCAGCCGGGAACAGAAAAACCCCGAAGGTGGCAGAATGTATATCCAAGACCGTGTCGCAGAACATGCAGATGAACTTTGGAATTTGATCAAAGATGAGAAAACCCACACATACATTTGTGGTTTGCGCGGTATGGAAGATGGTATTGATGCGGCACTGAGTGCTGCTGCACAAAAAGATGGTGTGACTTGGAGTAGTTACCAAAAAGACCTCAAAAAAGCTGGTCGTTGGCACGTAGAAACATACTAAGTTAGTCCTTAGTCATTCGTCATTCGTCATTAGGCTTTTGACAAAAAGCTATAAACTAAGTAACAAAACTAATTGTAGGGTGGGCATTGCTCACCCTACAATTGTTATTTATTTGACAAAATAATCTAAAATCTAAGATTGGTGTAAGACTTGTGGGTGTAAAGCTAGGAATATTGGGATTAGGCACTGTAGGGACGGGTACGGTGCAATTGTTACAAAATAGCGGTTTTCGTCACCCGTTGTTGCAGCTCGTAGAAATTTCTCGTGTGGGAGTGCGATCGCTCGACAAACCCCGCGCAGTCACACTACCACAAACGGTATTAACAACAGATTTGGAAGCCATTGTCACCCTACCAGAGGTAGATATTGTTGTCGAGGTTATGGGGGGACTTGAACCAGCGCGATCGCTAATCCTCAAAGCTATTCAAAATGGCAAGCACGTGGTGACTGCTAACAAAGCCGTAATTTCCCGTTTTGGTGATGAAATCTTCACGGCTGCGAATCAAGCTGGGGTCTACGTTATGCTGGAAGCCGCCGTCGGTGGTGGTATTCCAGTCATTCAACCTTTAAAGCAATCTTTAAGTGTCAACCAGATTCACACCATCACTGGCATTATTAATGGTACGACTAACTACATCCTCTCGCGGATGCAAACCGAAGGCAGCAACTTCAGTGATGTCTTAGCTGATGCCCAGCAATTAGGTTATGCTGAAGCTGACCCAACTGCTGATGTTGATGGCTTAGACGCCGCAGATAAAATCGCCATCCTCGCATCATTAGCCTTTGGTGGACGCATCAGGCTGGAAGAAGTCTACTGTGAGGGAATTCGGCAAGTCAGCAAAACAGATATTGCCTATGCCGAGAAATTAGGATTTGTGATCAAATTGCTTGCGATTGGCAAACGAATTTCCTCTTCTGGTGCCATCTCAATCACAGTCCAGCCGACTTTAGTCCCGAAAGCACACCCCCTAGCCAGCATCAACGGCGTGAATAACGCCATTCTTGTTGAAGGTGAACCCATTGGACAGGTGATGTTTTTTGGTCCTGGTGCCGGTGCAGGACCAACTGCGAGTGCTGTGTCATCGGATATTTTGAACCTAGTAGCAGCACTCCAAACAGGTACATCAGTACCAAATCCGCTACTGACCTGCGGACATCAAGACTACTGCCAAATTGTGCCAATGGCAGAACTGATCACCCGATTTTATACTCGTTTTCTCACCAAAGACCAACCGGGAGTGATTGGCAAATTGGGAACTTGCTTTGGCAATCACGCAGTGAGTTTGGAGTCAATCGTCCAAACAGGTTTTCAGGGAGAACTTGCAGAAATTGTTGTTGTGACTCACGATGTTCGAGAAGGTGATTTTCGGCAAGCATTAACAGAAATTCGTACTTTTGCAGAACTAGAAAGTATTCCTAGCTTGCTGCGAGTACTCTAAGATGATGGTTATAAGAGTTTTAACGAATCTGTAACCTGAAAACTGTAACCTATTACTTAATAACCTTAATCATGCACCTTGTCGTTTAGTCCTTAAAAGATGACAAATATGCGCCCTCCAGATCCGGAGTCATCTCCAAACAATACCCTTGGTTTTGATGAATTTATCGGTATTCTTGTTGCTTTTGTGACTATCGGGATTATTTTATTTTGGACATTCTCCCGTAAGAATTCTAACTGGAATTTCACTGGGTTGATATCTCCCTCGCGGACTTCCTCTGGTTCTCCAATCATTCCAGCAATCCCTGAACAACCAGCAATTCCATTTATTCTTCCTGGTGCCAAACCAACAGTAACTCCATCCCCAACTGAGAAACACACCTTCTTAGACGATCTGTTCCCTCAAACTTTAAATGTACCTCCAGAGCAAGCCTGGTCACAATCACAAGAGCCATCATCCTTTCCTCGTACCACGACTACAGAACAATCTCGCGTCACTGCGAGTGAAAAATTACCAACAATTCCCCCACCAATTGCTTTTACAGATGTACCTGGTGATTTTTGGGGACGGCGTTTCATTGATATTCTATCTTCTCGTGGAATGATCAAAGGCTTTCCTGATTACTCTTTTAGACCTAACCAGCCTGTAAACCGTGCTGAATTTGCTGCTATTTTGCAACAAGCGTTTAAAAAAGCAGATGCTGGGAATTCAATAAGTTTCAAAGATATACCACCAAAATTCTGGGCAATTCCAGCAATTAACCGGTCCATTGCAACTGGATTTTTAAAAGGATATCCAGACGAAAGTTTCAAACCAGACCAAAAAATTCCACGAGTACAAGTTTTAGTTGCTCTTGTCAGTGGGTTGGATCTCAAAGTACCTTCTTCCCCTGAAAAAGTTTTAAGTATCTATAAAGATGCCAAAGATATTCCTAAATACGCCATTGATAAGATAGCAGCAGCTACAGAAAATCGTCTTGTAGTAAACAACCCTGATCCAGAAGTTTTGGCTCCCAATCAAGAAGCAACCCGTGCTGAGGTTGCTGCTATGGTTCATCAAGCTTTGGTGCAAACAGGAAGATTGCAACCCATAGAATCTCAAAGCATTGTGAAAACACCTTGAGAGGGTTTGCAGTCCAAGTGCTCAACCAAAATTAACGCATTTGAGCGGAATTCCCCATCCCTGAGTGCGGTGGGCGAGGTTGCGCGGTCAATCAAGGGGGTTCAATGCCCCTTTGATTGACAGTCTACGAACAAGTTCTCTCAACACTTCTGTTTGGTTGCGTTCCGTTAGTTCGCAGTACTTTTGTAAATGCTCTTTTTCTCTCTGTGATAAGCGCAAACTAATTTGAGTCATGGTAGCAAATCTGATGTCTATGTGCTACCATTGTAGTGGTTGATGACCCACCTGATTGTGTCGGAACAGATAACCTAAGTAGCGGTAAGAACGGCAGGTGCTAACTCCTGCGGAGACGCTGTGGGTTCGCGTAGCGTGCGCCTTGCGCTTACAAGTCGGGAAACCCGGACGCCAGATACTTACGGAGGGAGACCCTCCTGCACTACTGGCTCCCCAACGCACTGCCTCCGCTTGGTACAGAAAGATCAAAGGTCAGGGAAAGAGCATAACCGCTGGTTCGTAGATTACGCTCTACGGTAAAAAATAAGCCATGTTGTGCTGTACCAAAAATTATATCCTTGCGGGAGGCGAGGATCTGCCTGTTGAGGGAGAGTAAGACGGAATCAAGCAGGGGTTTGAGGAGGCATCACCCGATGAAGCGGGAAGCCCAAAAGACGAATAAGACCGTCCTTGTACTAGTTGGATTTGGGGGGAAGCCCCATCTTCAGAAGGCACGTTTTGGGGGGAATCTTCCCCCCAAAAGCTGCCACCCAAAGGCAATATCGGGTACTTCACGCAACTACTCATAAACCAAAAGCCTGCTTACGCAGGCTTTGCTTTGTCAATTTCAGACTTTGATCTCAAGACGCTGATAATGCCCGACAATACTCTATTGATTTGCTATTACCCTGGGCGAAGCACTATGCCTATGGTACACCTATATCCTGTGCCATAGGCACGGCTGCGCCATTCCCTAAAGCAGCAGCCGTGCGCTTTGCGCTTACAGGCACTGTCAGGAAACACTCATGCAGAACTGGATTTACCCAGTCATGAGGCATTGTAATTTGACGTTCACCAAGTGTTTCAGGCAGACAATTCAAAACCAACGATATGCAGTTTCCTTCGCAGCTACTTAGCTTTCCGAAATTTCCTTGCCAACAACTTGTGACTTGAGAGTTGTAATCTCATCAGTTAACTCTTGCCGAGTTGAGGCTTTGAGTAGATAGCGGTAAATAAACCATGTAGAGTAACCAATACCAATTAATTCAAAGGTTGGTGATACCAAAGGAATGTCATTCAAAGCATCCAATACCGCCAAAACTATCTTGACCGCGACAATTGCTGCCACAATCAAACCAATGCTAACCAGGGGCTGTTTGTATCTATTAAAGAAGCTTCCCAGATATTCGGGCAGTGTCGCTAAAAAGCCAGAAACTTGTTCTCCGTATTTTAGCCATTGATCTTGAGACTGCACGCTTGGCTGGAGTTTCGTTATGCTGCCTGTTTGATTGTTGATATTTGCCATCGTTGCTTCTGGAGACTTAGTTTCCACTATTTCTGGTTCTTGCATTTGGGCTTCCATAATTTTCAGACTTGAGTTACTTTTATCCGGACAGTTACAACCAAAAGGTTGTTGACTAAACGATGCACTGGTACGTTAGCACAACTGACTTTGAGGTACAACGCTCGTTCTAGCTACCTATAACCATAATTGCGCTTCCATTACCACTTCATCAACTACAAGGTAGAAAAGCACTAACAGGGCAGTAGCTATTACCTAATTAGTATGGCTTAGAGGTAGCATTCTAAGTCGATTTTTTAATGAACTACACTCTCAAATGTATGGTTATCCCACGCTATGTAGGTTGCTAATCATGGTACTCATCTAAATACAAATCATGCAAAAATTAGCTCATCTTGTATTTAGACTTGTCTAAATGCCGATTTTACCCTATATTTAGCCTATCTTATGCTCTTATCTTTGAGGAGGACATTTCACCAATATTTATACTTATTGACATTATTAATATCTTACGTTTCGAGTTTGGGTAAAAATTCTCAAAAGTTACGTCTTTCTTACAGTACTACAACCATTTGATAAACGTCTTTACCTCCAAAAGCGGATTTACCTCAGAGTGACATCGGGCGTCCAGCAGCTTTACGGAAGTGTAAATTTTCCCATAGGCTAAGCCGTACCCGCCCCAGTTTCCGCTCATAATTGCTCATAAGAAGTAATTCTTTATACTAAAAAAACCAAGCCAGCGCTTATCCCGTTAGGTGCAAGATATAAAATAGGGAAAATGGTAGAGTTAACAGCTAAACCAAGCCCGAAAAATGTAAATAAGATATGGCTGATCAAAAAGATAAAGCTCAAGAAAAAAACCGCCTTGAACAACTCCAGGAAGAACAAGGAAACACGGATTCTAAACACTCAGGCGGTGCTGGCGCTTCTGGCGGCAACTCCGGTGCAGGTAAATCTGGCACATCAAAAATTTCTGCCAGTGGTACACCTGATGATATTGAAAAAGTTGATAAAGAATAAAGCTAACTACTCCGACGAGTCAAGGTTTAACTACGTCAGCTTTCATTAGTAACTCAACGAAACAATGGTGGATTGAATACCTTAATTATTCAGTTCACCATCGCTATAGGTGCAGCGTCAAGCATTCGACTGCCCTTCGGCAAGCTCAGGGATCGCGCTCACACCGAAGTCCTCGGGCTTATCGCCTGCTTTTATTTTAAATACCAGTTTATAATAAAAGCCGGATTTCAATATGGCTAAGTATAAGAGTTTTTCACTACTTAAAATAGTTTATAGATATACAAATCAAGTTATTGTAAATACTATTGCTAATTTTTTGCTACTTGTATGAATCAACAGTCATCAACTTCTGCCGTTGAAGGCTTTATCTCGTTTCGTGAGCATCAAGTGTGGTATCGCATTGTTAAACCGAACCAAGAAGCAGAAGACAAACTACCTCTTTTGTGTATTCATGGAGGACCAGGAGTACCCCACGATTACTTGGAACCATTAGAAGCGATCGCTAACACGGGAAGGCAAGTTATATTCTACGATCAACTAGGATGTGGAAATAGCGATCGCCCTACTGACGCAAATTTATATTCCATTGATTTATTTAAAGATGAACTTATAGCCATCCGCAGCACTTTAAACTTAGAGCAAATCCATCTTTTTGGACAATCATGGGGTGGTTGTTTGGCACTAGAACATACTCTTTCTCAAGCAACTGGTTTAGCAAGTCTGATTTTAGCTAATACACCTGCCAACATTCAGCAATTTGTGAGTGAAGCTTATAAGTTGATGAATGATCTACCAGCAGAAATCAAAGAGATTATTAGTAAACATGAAACCGCAGGTACAACTCAACAGCCAGAATATAAACAGGCTATGGAGGTCTTTAACCATTCTTTTCTCTGTCGTTTAAACCCTTGGCCTAGTTGTTTGACTAAAGCATACAGCAAAGTTGGTACAGAGTTTCGCGGCGCTGGCAAAATCATCGACTGGAGTCTTGAAGATCGATTGAGTGAAATTTTTGTACCGACACTGCTGCTTTCTGGTAGGTATGATGAGGTAACCCCAGCTTGTGTAGAAAAATTAAAGCAAGGTATTTCTGATTCAGAGTGGGTACTGTTTGAAAACAGTTCACATATGCCTCATCTGGAAGAAACAGAAAGATTTCTGCAAGTGTTAGACGAATTTTTGACTAGAGTAGAACACACTCGCGACAATCCCCGACTTCAGCAATAAGTAGCTGGACAAAAATAAATAAGACTATTTATCCAAAAGTCTCTGTATGTAAACAGCTTAGCGTTTAGCTGTCGAAATAAGTCTAGAGTCCCGTCGCCAATACATGACAACAATACAAGATGTCAGCTTTCCACAGGGCGATAATTCATCGCCCTACATAACCTCTTTCTCAGGCTGTCCTAACTTACAGAGTGACTCAATCAGCTAAACCAATGAAACAAACAGAGAATTTGTGTGCAAGGAGTTTACCAATCCCTATTCTCTTGTTCCCAGAATCAATGCTATCGTAAGCTTTATTTCCAATCAGGAACTTCTGCGTCTTCACCACCGATACCTATGCCTGTGTTAGATATTTCGGCATTAGTAATATTGAGGTCATTCATCGATGCCCCATACACATTAGAATCGTGAATCGTAGCACGAGTGAAATTGACTTTATTAAGATTGGCTTTCTTGAAATCAACATTAGTCGCTAAAGTTGACGTCATGTTAGCGCCGGCTAAATTAGCACCTGTAAGATCAGCACCTTCAAGATTTGCCTTTGTTAAATTTGCTCCTTGAAGATTAGCATCTCTCAAGTCAGCACCGATTAAATGTGCACCGCTGAGGTTTGCTTTCGATAGATCACACTTTGCACATTCCCCAGTAGCAAGTAGCTTCTTAACATGCTGTGGATTCGCTGCATTCACTGAACTAGCCAAGACTAGGGGAGTCACTAAGGTTAAAAGTGCTATAAGTTTGGCTTTCATAATATTTTCACCTTTCTGATACAAGTTGCTTCCGTTTTATCCTCACAAGTTATATTATCCCCTATATCTCGGTAATATAACTTGGTTGTGATACACGTCAGCTTTTTTTTGTGATGGTAGACAAGTTTTTCTAACTGTAAATGATTGGTAACTGATGCAGCCTGTTGTACTTTCGTTGTACTTTAACTGTTCTACCTTCACTGAAAAAAATAATAACACCTGGAATGAGGTAAGAAATTCTGCCATTGGGCATTAATCGATATCTGCTATAAGACGTAAATTGCCCAAAAGGTTGCTTAGAAAAGTGTTATGACTTTAGAGGTACTTATGGGAAAGGAAACACCCTGACAGTATTGCTTCAAAACAGTAATAATGATTACCAACCAGATACTATAGATGAACGCTTCGTGTACGGCTGCAGCACGCTCCTGCGGTACGCAAAGCGTACCGCAGGCGTACGCGCAATTTTGGTGTTTGTATGATACTCTCGTTTCTAGATATACTTTTTCAACAATAACCCCAACTTCTCTTTAGTTGCTGTGGGTGCCTTATCTAGATTTGTCAAAATCGCATGCTTTAGCGCTGAATGTGCATCACTTGAGGGTGGATTTTCGCTCAAACGCCGTACTGTTTCTTGAATGACTTTCTGAGCGTTGAGTGCATTTCGCTGCAAATTAGCAATGACCATGTCCACTGTCACGTTATCGTGATCTGGATGCCAACAATCATAATCAGTCACTAAAGCAAGCGTAGCATAGGCAATCTCTGCTTCCCGTGCTAACTTCGCCTCTGGTAAATTGGTCATTCCAATCACCGTTGCGCCCCAACTGCGGTAAAGATTGGATTCCGCCTTTGTTGAAAATGCTGGTCCCTCCATACACACATAAGTACCACCACGATGGACAGTGATATCTGGTAAGTTTTGGGAGGCAATCGCCTCTGCAACAACAACTGCCAAATTTTTACAAATCGGATCACCAAAAGCGATATGAGCAACAATCCCCTCACCGAAAAACGTTGAAACCCGATTTTTCGTTCTATCAATAAATTGATCGGGAACCACCATATCCAATGGTTTTACTTCTTCTTTCAAAGAACCGACAGCAGAAGCAGAGATCAGATACTCCACACCCAGTTGCTTCATTGCATAAATATTGGCGCGAAATGGCAACTCGGAAGGCAACAGCGTGTGATTGCGACCATGACGCGCTAAAAAAGCAACTCGTGTACCCTCTAAAGTTCCCAGTATCAAAGCATCCGATGGAGAACCAAAAGGTGTCTGGACTTGTACCTCTTCGATATTCTTGAGGGCGTCCATTTTGTATAAACCACTGCCACCAATAATCCCAATACGAGTTTCTACCATTATCTTTAGATTACGCGAAAAGTGAGGAATAAAGTTACAGAATCAAGATATCAGAGTTATGAGTCATCACTCATAACTCTAAACTCATGGCTCTTAACTTTTAAAAGTATTCTACTCGTGCATCTAACCCGCGTGAGCGTAACCACTTAGACAAATCTTCTGCTTGTGAGCGTTCTCTAAATTGTCCAGCATTGACATAGGGACCGAGTCTAGATTCAGCGCGGAAAGCTTCCGGTATATATTGACGCACTTCATTTAAAGTGTCGTTTCTAGAAATCGGGATGAGAACAACATAGCGATTCTCTTTAGGGTTCAATTCTGTAGAGTTGTTCGGGTTGTTGGTCAAACCTAATGCTTGCCAAGTGTGAAAATTGCCAGATCCTGTTGTTTCTAAGCGAGAGTTTCGCTGAAATTGAACCACAGCATCTCTGGTTGCAGGACCATAAAAACCAGTGACATTACCTTTAAAAAATCCTAAATTCTGCAAACGCTGTTGTATGGTGGTCACTCGCTGACTTGTCTCACCCTGACAGATATCTCCGGTGGTCGAACAACTATAATTTTGTCCATAATTTTGGCCGTAATTTTGCCCATTACTTTGTCCATAATTTTGGCCGTAATTTTGCCCATTACTTTGTCCATAATTTTGTCCATTACCTTGTTGTGCTAAAGCTGTGCTTATTGCTCCCAAGGTTTGTGAGTCAGCAATACCGTTGGGTGTGATTTCATGATCTTGCTGAAAACGTGCTACAGCTTCTTGAGTTGTTCGACCAAAATAACCAGTTGGATTCACCCTAAAGTAGCTCAGCTGCTGCAAATCCTGTTGCAATCCTCTCACCTGAGCACCTGAGTCACCCACATTCAAAGCATTTGGTAAGCTATCTCCACCGACGCCATCTTGGTAATTGCTAACACTGACTGAGGAATTAGAGGAATTATTTGTGTCTTGGTAACTGCTAACACTGACTGAGGAATTATTTGTGTCTTGATAACTGTTAACACTGACTGAGGAATCATTTGTGTTAAAACTGGTGCGTATTGCTTCTTCTGTTCTCGCACCGACAACACCATCAGCACGTATTCCACGTGATTGCTGGAACCTGATCACTGCTTGCTGGGTTTCTGAACCAAAGTTACCTGTTACTGGACCATAAAAGAAACCTAAGCGCCCTAAATTTTGTTGCAATCTAGCGACTGCTTGACCACTGCTACCTGGTCGCAAATCAGTGCTAACACTCACTCGCGATCTTTGATTAGATCTTCGACTTTGACATTGAGATTGCAATAGTTGTTGAGTTCTTGCACCGACATATCCAACAGTTGGTAGTCCATTGGCTCGCTGGAACCGAATCACTGCATCCTGAGTTAAGGAAGCAAACTTACCTGTAAAAGGACCTTTGTAATAGCCTAAATTGCTCAAACACCTTTGGATATTTGAGACTTGAGATCCACTACTTCCACTTCCGACTTTCTGGAGTGCGATACGCGGAGCGTCAGCCCTTTGGGCTATCGCACGCTCGGCTATACTCAAGACTACCAAAGTCAGTGTTACAGATAAAAGATGTATCGCTGCACGATTAGACAGTTTTCTCCAATTCAACCCAGCAAAAAGATTAAGAGAAAATCCCACAGCAGTATGCTCATTTCTTGTTGATGCTTCGTTTGCTGATCCAAGCTGAAGATAACCAATTGTTTCCATAGTAGTTATTTCGGTTTATTATCTTAGATGATTCCCCTGTTGTGAAATTGACTTCAGACAGAGTGTTAGTCAGTTTTTTTATATGCAATTGTAGATACACTGCCCTGACACGTAATTCCTGACAACTTGTTTTGTAATAATTAAAATTTCATTTTTACCGTAAAACTACGGTAGTCGTGCAAAACTTTTGCTGCTTACACCCATTCAGAAAGAAAACCTTCAAAAGGCTCTTTACTAAGGTTTCATACAGCAAGCAATCTACCCCCTGATTGAACTTAATTGCACAAAGTGATTTATACGAAGAATATACCAGGTTCTTAAGTCAATTGGTTTATCTGCCTCAAAACATATGGCGTTTATCTTACGCAGCAATTCTGTAAGATTTACTTGACATCAGTCATTATCAAATGCTCAGCCAGAATCTGCTTCACTGCATCCCGATGTGCTGATGGAATTCGTAAGCTCCGGAGTCCTGTTGATAGGAGATAGGGTGGTTGTTTGAACTCAATCGTCACGATGTTAGGTTTGTCTTGGCTCCACCAGTAGGATGTCAGTTTCTCCCACTTCACTACTGAAAGCATATAGCAGATGCCGTTTTCTCGAAACTCCAATCTACTCAATCCCATTGAAAGGAAATAAATGGCTAGCGACCAAAACAAAACCGGTTGCGATATAACTTCTAGCAGTTTAGTGTCATTCCCAAGCCCTGTTGAGATTTTATTAATCGCCGACCAAGTATCAAAGACTGCGAACAGTGGTACCAACACACCAACCCAAAGTATTAATTTGCTTCGTGACAACTGTCCTGCATCAAGTAGTAAAGCACCAGCCTTTCTCTTTCGCCAGTTCCAAGTTAGGAGCCATAAAACCACATAAGCTGAACATATAAAATAAAAGCTTATCGATCCATATTTGCCTAGGAATCCATGTCTGTTTAGGAAAGAAAGCCCAAAGCCAACGAAGAAAGCAGGCAGCATGCGACCCAAACGCCTTTGAGCTGCTTGACGCCCGACTGTCCGGTAGGAAATTGCGTATGCAATTGCCATAGCGGGCACAATAACAATCAATAATAATATTAACCCTGTAGAAAAGGACTGAAACATCATCATTTCCTTGCATCTACATAACCTATTAGTAGAATGCGTTAAGTTCTAATCTACTATATATAGGAGCCAATTCTGTTAGGATATGCAGTCTCTATCCTACTTGCTCGCTATGTGAGGTTCTTGCCAAAAACCCATAATTGAGCTTGAACTCCTAACTTATCACTCACGATTCGCCAGAAATTTGACAAAATACAGTCCTTTTACGTGGTCCATCTAACTCAAAGAATAAAACAGATTGATAAGTTCCCAAAGCTAATTTTCCATCCACAATCGGAATAACTTCACTCGTACTTAAAGTCATTGCCATTAAGTGAGAATGGGCATTCATTGGTTCATCTGGAGGAATATTTTCTCTTAAGTGTAGGTCGTTATGTAAGTATCGGTCTGATTCTGGTGCTAGTTTGTGCAAATAAACTTTGACATCTTGTAACAATCTTTCTTCATATTCATTAATAGCCAATGCCGTCGTTGTGTGGCGCGAAAAGACCAAAGCTTGACCATTCTTAATTGAGGTTGATTCTATCAACTCTTGAATCTGTAACGTAATATTATGAATATTTATTCCTTGTTTTGTTTCGATTTCTATAAAATGATTAACAATTGGCATACAGTTAATTTTGTGTTTTTAATTTTGCAAGTTATTAAGATGAAAATGTTCCACAAAATACAAGTCTTGTGGATAAAGTTTATTTTTTGACTGATTTCTAGTTTAAAGGTAGTGTGTCGCACTGCGTTAATGCACCTTACATATTTTTTGCAAACCCCTCACCAAGCGTTCAATTCCTTCTTTTGCTGTCTGTTTTTGTAGCGCACCGTAGGCGACGCGGAGATAGCATCCATCATCCATCCCAAAGGTTGTACCAGGTATCACTGCGACTTGATGTTCGCGGATGAGTCGTTTGACAAGTTCAAAGCTATCCACTTGAGTATGAACTTTCAGGAAAAAATAGAAAGCACCATCAGCAGGAGCAATGGTACACAAGTCTTGTAAGCTGTTGAGGGAATCAAGTACGACTTGTCTTACTTGGGCGATCGCCGCAATATGATTCTTCAAATAGTCGTCTTTGGCTTGTAACGCCCCCAAAGCTGCATACTGGGAAATCACAGGCGGACAAATCAGAATCGTGTCTTGAACTTTTTTGACGGGGACAAGCAGGTGTTTGGGGATAACCATGTAACCAATACGCCAGCTAGCAAAACCATAAGCTTTGGAAAGGCTATAGAGAGAAATCGTGTACTTGCTACTTCCAGCAAATGCACCGGGAGATATATGTTTCACTCCGTTGTAGGTAAAGTATTCATAGGCTTCATCGCTGATGTGGTAGATACCGCGATCATGACAAATTTGATTCACTTGCTGCAACGCTTGTTCTGAATACACAGCACCTGTGGGATTATTAGGGGAAATCGTCACCACTGCTCGTGTTTTTGGAGTGATAGCAGAGGCGATCGCCTCTGGACGCAGTTGGTAATTTTCATCACATTTGACGACTACCGGACGACAACCCGCCATAGTAATCGCCATTTCATGGTTGAAATAGTAAGGCGTATTGAGAATAACTTCATCTCCCACCGAAGTGATAGCAAGAACAGCATTCATAAACGCCATATTGCTACCTGCTGTCACAACGATGCAGTTTTCCTCATTGATTTCAATACCATTAAAGTCTTGTAGTTTTGCTGCTAATGCAGTTTGTAATGGAGAAATTCCCTCAACCGCTTTGTATAAATGATTAGTTGGTTCAGCTAGGAACTTGGGCAAAAGTTCTATAGCTTCGGGTGGTGGACTATAAGAAACAACACCCTGTCCCAAAGAAATAGTACCAGGACAGCTTTGAATCAGTTCCGCGACAACTGGAATAATAGGCGACTGCACCGCCTGCATCCGAGAGATAAGAGATTCCATGCGATATCACATTTAAAATAAGTTCAATTTTCTCTTAAAAGTTAATCTTATATGCGAGTCCAATTTGAGTTGTGAAATTAAGGATTGGATTTAAATCAGCATAATGAGGAAGCATCTGCCTCATCTCCTACTTTTATTCACGAACGCGAGTGCGTGCCCGTAGAACTTATCATTTAGAATGACGCTAAATAAAACTGGGGGAAACTTCACCAACGGAAGTATCCCCCCTTGTCTGATTTGCTAAGTTTGCTTATTTCTTGATTACTTCTTGGGTGAGATGAGCATCATCATGTTCCGCCCTTCTTTTTTGGGCATTTGCTGAACTTCGCCTAATGCTTCTAAATCTGTTGCCATTCGCTTGAGCAATTTTTCTGCCATGTCGCTGTGTTGAATTTCGCGACCTCTGAACATCACAGTTGCTTTGACTTTATCCCCGTCTTTGAGAAAACGCTCTGCTTGCTTAACTCGTACATTGTAGTCGTGTTCTTCAATCTTGTAACGCATCTTCACTTCTTTGACATCAGCAGTGTGCTGCTTTTTCCGGGCTTCTCGTGCCTTCTTCTCTTGCTCAAACTTGTATTTCCCATAGTCCATAATCCGACAAACCGGAGGCTCTGCCTTATCACTCAGCAGCACTAGGTCAAGTTCTTTTTCCTCTGCTAGTTGTTGTGCTTCTTGTGGGGTCAGGATTCCTAACTGAGAACCATCAGTATCAATAACCCGAATTTTCGGGAAGCGAATTCGTTCGTTAATTTGGGGCAGGTCGCGATTTCTTTTTCTTTCAATCACTGACATGATTTGTGGGAGCTATTTGTTAAGAAAGTGACTTAGTTGTTTGTTGTATGCCTCAGAAGTGAAATACTAAAATCACTGAGGACTAGAAAATGAACCTATAGTTCTAGGGTAGCTAATCCCTAGAGCAGTTTCATTGTCTTCGTTGTATCTGCCATTTTACTCATTTTGAAAGGATTTCTGTCCAATCGTTAATCTAAGTTACAGAATAGTAGCAATTTTTAATGATTGTAACACTTTCTATAAAACCATTGACTTTGTTGGTTTTCAGTGTTCGTAAAAAATGCCGTTTCAGATAATACAGTATTTAGATGATAAGCATATTTTGATGTTTGCTTATAAATAGTATTGGCTCGGTATTGATTCTAAGCAAAAAAAGGTCGAAATGCACCTAGTCTAGAATATATTTAAAGACTATCAACTTTCGCCTGCACTATTGGTACCAACTCTGCACAGATTTAGCCGCAAGGAGTTGAGCTAACTTTGACAAAGTGAAATGAAAAGTTTTTCTGTACGATAAATTGGAGAAAAGCGTGGATACTATCGTGGACTGGCAGCAACGGGTTGGCAATCAAAGAGACTGGGTTTGGAGAGGCTGGCAAACTCGCTACACATACATTCGTCCTGCTCTAAACAATCGCAAGACAACTCCCTTGATTCTGCTACACGGATTCGGTGCATCTATCGGTCATTGGCGACAGAATTTAGAAGTACTAGGCGAACACCATACTGTTTACGCCCTTGATATGTTAGGTTGGGGCGCTTCTGAAAAAGCTCCCGTAAATTACAGCGTACATCTTTGGGCAGAACAGATTTACGATTTTTGGAAAACATTTATCTGTCAACCAGTTGTACTCGTAGGTAACTCTCTTGGTTCACTTGTTTGCTTGGCAGTCGCAGCTGCTCATCCAGAGATGGTGCAAGGTGTCGTTATGATGAGTTTGCCTGATCCATCATTGGAGCAAGAAGCGATTCCTCCCATTCTACGACCTGTTGTCATGGGAATCAAAAATCTAGTTGCTTCACCACTGTTGCTTAAGCCTTTATTCCAGTTCTTACGCCGACCAAACGTAGTACGTCGCTGGGCTAGTATTGCCTATGCTAACCCAGAGGCGATCACCGATGAACTGGTAGAAATTCTGGTTGGTCCTTCTGGGGATCGAGGTTCTGCCCGTGCTTTCACAGCCTTGTTGAAAGCTACCATTGGTATTAACTTTAGTCCTAGCGTTAAGACAGTATTGCCAACCTTACAAATTCCCATGCTTCTGATTTGGGGGCAAAAAGACCGATTTATTCCCCCTGCACTTGCGACTCAATTTGCTAATTTTAACGAAAAGTTGGAACTGCTTAACTTAGAAAATGTGGGACATTGTCCTCACGATGAATGCCCAGATGTGGTGAACAAGGCGATTTTAGATTGGATTAAATCAGTGAACAGTGAACAGTGAACAGTGAACAGTTATCAGCGGGTCAATAAATCGCTTCCTCTGTTTACTGCTTTTGACCGGGACGATTTTAGATTTTAGATTGGGGTTAGTCGGTACAAGCCCCGTCCTTCTAGGACGGAATTAATTCCTCAATTCAAAATCCGCTCATTTTCAAGCTCCTCACCTTTAGCTTGGGCTGAGCGCAGCCGAAGCCGGTGGAGTCAATTCCATTATCCAAAATCCAAAATCCAAAATTCAATAAAAACCGTGATTTGGAAAGTCAAACCACGGCTGATTTTGTTTTGAGACAAAAAACTTCAATGTACTTAATCGCGGCTGTTAAAAGCAAGAATCAATCGCAAGATAAAAACAAACAAATTGATATATGTTAAGTACATTGATAAAGCAGCAGGCAGGTATTGGTCATTGCGGTAGGTGCGTGGCAGGATGTAGAAATCTACAACTGATGCACCAACAAAGAGAAATACGCCCAAACCTGAGATGCCAATTTCTAACCAGTTCGGTGTGTAAACACCAAAAATACTGAATAAAAATTGCACACCGACTACAGCAACTAAGGCAATTACCCCCAGATTAATCGTTTTCGTCAATGCCATACCATCTTGCTCAGAAAGATTTGAGCCAATTTGACGAGCAACGATAAAAGTCACACCACAACCAAGAGCTGCGAATCCAACACCTTGAATACCAACACCTGGGGTTCTCAGTGCTAAGTAGATTAAACCACTAATTGTGTATCCAGTGAGCAGACTGTATGTTGCTAATAGAGGCAGTGCAACTTTGTTATTGCCTTTTTCGGCAACATTCTGGGCAACGAAGAACAAAATCAACTGTAGAATGACTGCACCAAAGAAGGTCGGCAAGAACAATTGAGGGTTAGCACGGTTGACACTCAATCCACCGTATGCCCCTAATGCTGTTAGCACTAGTCCGCCGCCTACAAAAGGAAGAGCGTTGGCAATGACATTGGGACCGACTAGGGCTTGAGTTTTCGCCTGACGAATTGCGTCACGGAAGTTACTGGTATTGCTCATATTTCACACTTATTTTTTAGTTAGTTGAGCATTTGTGTTTCTTTCCATTTTTACTGATAACCAGAGCTAGTAGCCATAAAGATAATTCTCAGGAGTGAGTTAACGCCCAACGTTAGGGGTGTGAGGGTGTAAGGGTGTAAGAGAATGAAAATATAAATGCATTTCCCCTATACCCCTACACCCTTACACCCCTTCTTGGAACACCACTTGCCACCTCGACAGGAAGCCGAAGAGTGGCTCTACAACAAAACGGCAGTTTGCATGCACCGAAGGGAACTTTCACACGGTGAGACAGCGCTGCAGGAGGGTTTCCCTCCGTAGGCGACTGCGAACCCGAAGGGCGCTGGCTTCTCAGTATTCACAACTCAGCACTTTGTTAATTTACCACAACTAAAAAATCCGAGTTTTTTACCCGTGAAAACACTTAGATTTGGAAAAGACTATTAACAATTTCAGTAAAACAACGAATGGTTTCTACAAGAGTTCCTAAGGAAAATAATAACAGCTGTAATGGAGATTTACACTACTTTATTTTTCCCAAAAAAGGACTTCTTAAAAAGGAATTTATATGGCAGCAAATCAGTACTATATGCAATCTGATGGTATAGAATTACTACGAGCATACTACCAGAATCCTTCTGTTAAACTTCGTAATGAACTTGTACAAATGCATACTGGCTTAGTGCGCAAGATGGCTCATAAATTCAGTTATCAATGCAACGAGCCTTATGAAGATTTAGAGCAAGTCGGTTATTTAGGTTTAATAAGAGCAATTGAGCGTTTTGATCCGAGCCAAGGATATGCTTTTAGTTCTTTTGCTGTGCCTTACATTCGAGGTGAAATGCTGCACTTTTTACGCGATCGCTGTACCCTCTTAAAAATTCCGCGTCGTTGGCAAGAACTCTATAACGAAGGGCAAAAGGTTCGCAAAGAATTGGCACTGACTTTAGGTCGTCCTCCCAAAGATTTAGAAATTGCAAGCAAACTCAAGGTCTCTCCCCAAGAATGGCAACAGACAAAATTAGCTGCTCAGAACCGTATGCCTTTGAGTTTAGATGCTACTGTTATTCAGTCTATTGATTGTCAAATCACTCTAGGTGAAGCACTTCCTTGTCACCGTTCTGCTAGTTTGCAACAACAACACGAAGAACGGCAACAACTTCAAGGGGCAATAAGTATGTTGGAAGAAAAGCCCCGCATGGTAGTAGAAATGGTATATTTGAATGAATTTTCTCGCAAAGATGCCGCGAACAAAATTGGTACCAGTCCAATGACAGTTACGCGATATTTGCAAAAGGGAGTTCAAGATTTAGTCTCTATGTTAAAAACCCAAGCAGTGCCAGCAGGGTGATGATGTTTATTTAAAAAAGTATGGAAGTGCTGACATCAACGAGATTTTAAATCAGCAATTGCTCCTTTTGTCATTGCAGCAATAGCTTTATCTGTGGCTTTGGGCAAATGGTAATACTTGCCTCCTGCTGTCTTTGCTAACTCCTTAGCAAATCCAGTAGAAACAAATTTACTTTCTGTATCAATAACTAATAACTGCATTCCCAAAGCACGCATTCTAGCAGCAATTTCTAACAATTCTGCTTTGATATCTGGTTTTTGTCCACTTTCTTGCGGTTCACCCAAAGAACGCGACAAAGGAATATTGCCGCGTCCATCGGTTATCGCTACAATCACAACTTGTCCAATATCTCCGCTCATTTGGGCATTCAAACCGACGCGTACAGCTTGGGTTAAACCATGAGCCAGTGGTGAACCACCACCACAGGGTAATCTTTCCAAACGGTTGCGCGCCAAAGCAATAGAACGTGTGGGGGGTAACAATACCTCTGCTAGTTCTCCTCGGAAAGGAATCAAAGCCACTTGGTCACGGTTTTGATATGCTTCTGTCAGGAGTTGCATCAGCGCACCTTTAGCAGACTGCATCCGGTTCAGCGCCATTGAACCTGAGGCATCTACCACAAATACTATTAAAGCACCTGCTTTGCGTACCAAGCGCTTAGCTCGAATATCACTTTCTTCTACAAAGACGCGCCGTTCTCTTGAGGAAGAGGATGCATTATCTCGTCTGTTCTCATACCGCTGCCGTCGTGCTTTCTGATACGGTGCTGCCGAACGAAGTGTGGCATCTACGGCAATGCGTTGCACTTTTCCTTTCGGCAACATTGGCTTGATGTAACGTCCCCGGTCTTCGGAAAAGATTAAACTGCGACTGCCAGATTTCCCTCGCCGCTGCGCCATCTGAGCAAAATAAAGCACACTAGGATCAAGAACGACTCCTTCAGGATCAAAGATAAACTCTTCAGGGATACCAGGCGGTTCTTGTTCTGGCTGTTCTTGGTTTTCCTCTTGTTCTTGTTCGGAATTATCTTCGTCGGGTTCCTCCTGATCTTGTGGTGGGGGTGGAGGCGGTGGCGGTGGTTCTTCTTGGGGTGGCGGTGTCTGCACAACAGTCGCCCGTGGGACTATCACAAGTTCCACAGCACGCCGCAAATCCTCCGCGTTCACTTGTGTGCGTCCATCCAAAGCAGCAGAGGCTTTGGCAACACGTACGGCGAATAACTCAGCGCGGTGTCCCTGCACGCCTCCACGAATTGCTTCTTCTACTAGGTAGGAAATTTGTTGGTGGGTGATGGAAACGTCTTTTAACCATTCCCGCGCCAAGATGATTTGGGTTTTGAGGTTGTCTAAGTCTTCGCTATACTGTTGGAGAAATTCTTGAGGAGATTGGGAGTAAGCAATAGCTTGCTCGACTGCTTGGACTCTTTGATCTAAACCGAGGACACCATCAGCGCTGAGGGCGATCGCAATTCTATCTAGTAAATGTTCCCGCAATGCTCCTTCTTCTGGGTTATAAGTCGCGATAAATAAGGGTTTGCACCGATGCTGAAAACTAATGCCCTCGCGTTCAATTTGGTTGCGTCCCTCAGATAATACTGTTAAAAGCTGATTCGATATTTGGTCATCTAATAAATTGATTTCATCTATGTAGAGAACGCCTCGGTTTGCTTGGGCGAGTAAACCTGGTTGAAAGATAGTTTCCCCGAGTTTAACAGACTGTTCTACATCCACAGAACCCAAGAGTCTGTCTTCTGTGACTCCCAAAGGAATTTGTACAAAAGTTGTGGGGATGATTTCGGTTTTTACCTCGCTGCTTCCATCTTCGCTTGTAGGGAGACTGAGGGAGGAATCTGCCAAAAGTTGGTCATCCCATTCTTCTGGACGGTTGGGATCGCAATTGCTGATAGAACCAGATACAACTTCAATAGGTGGAAGTAGGCTATGAATAGCGCGCGCCATTACAGATTTTGCCGTACCGCGACGACCGGCGATCGCGACTCCTCCCAACCCCGGATCTACCGCAGCAAGCAGCAAGGCTAATTTAATCGCTTCTTGACCGACTACGGCTGTCAGGGGAAAAGCAGTACTAAGAGGGATGGTGGTAGGCGCAGGCATAGTTTAAGTCATAGCTAGTCCAGCTTTCTAGGATACCAAATAATAGCGCGGTGCAGCCCCTACAGTTATCTAAAACTGCTCAATTCCCTGCTCTGTTACCACGTCTGGGCGATGAAGAATGACTCGATATCCCAAATTGCTCTAGATAGGTAATATCTAAATCCCATTCATGCTGGCTAGCTAGCATCCCATCTTGCACCGAGTTTTTTGGCTTGATCTTTTTGTTGATATGGAACATTTAGATAGGTTCGTGCCATAGATCTTACGGATACTAGTACCTATTTATCTGTCCGCCACCAGTATACTGTCCGGGAATCTGAGTAGAAGATGGATCAAGATACTGCGGTATTGGAGCTGGGGCTTGCTGTGAGCCTATATTTCCATAATTATTGGACGTGGGTGGCGTATTATTAATAACGCCACTTTGATTGGGGGTATAGTTGGGAGCACTGAGTGTATTCGAGGACGGAGGTACTACTAATGTTGGTTGTGTTACATTAGACAATGGCTGAGCAGTATTTATGTTATTCAACCTATTGTTGATAACTTGGTTAAGAAGAATAGCCCTGCTATTAGGAACTGCACTTGGAGTTTGCGGTATGCCTACAGGTGCTAATTGAGGTTGAGGATAAGCTGTTCCAGGAATGGAAGTTTGTAGTTGGTTTGCAGTTGGTGGTTGTATATAACTTGTTCCACCAGATAAATTTTGTGGTTGCGGATTATTGAAACTTGGTTGGGGGTAAGCTGTTCCAGGAGTAGTTCCTGGTTGTATGTAATTGGTTCCAGAAATCGCTCCCGGCTGCGTAGAACCTGTTCCTATGTTCAGAGGATTGATTGTGTTTGTATTAAAGTTAGTGCTTGGAACAACAGTCTGACTGCTTCTGTTTTCAGTGGATAGTAAAGATGATGGCTCAAGAGGGTATCTCTGAGTTGAGGTGATACGATTTGAGTTTGTAGATTGTTGGCTCTTTATTTGGTTAAGCGCTGTTTGCAAGGCACTTTCTGAGACGCCGTTTTGATTAGAAGTGGTTTGAGTCGCTAATCCCGTTCCCAAACTCGGAGCTAAGGCATTCACTCCTAGTGAATTGCTACCATTTTGAAGATTTTTAAATTGTAATAAACTCTGTGCTTGTGCTAGGAATGGATTTTCCAACTCTAGAACGGGTGTAGAATTACCGTCCTTGACATTAAGCTTTAATTTACTATCACTTGTAGAAGTCTGGGTGTTGCTATTTAAAGCTTCTAATAAACTTTTGCTGTTTTTTGCTTGAGTGTTTTGTTTGGAGGCGAGATTTTTGGCTGGATACGGAACTGGTGGTAAATTATTAATATCCGGTGTTATTGGGCTGTCTTCCTTTGAAACAGAGGAATTGACAGGCTTGTTATCCGCAACTTGATTTTTTTGCCATTGAGTCAAAAAGTCGGGGTTTGTCCAGTATTCTTTGATACCCAGCCCTACGACAGATAAAAAAATTGCTGTTCCCCAAAAACTAGGTCGTGCTAAATACCATAACCTAGCTTTGAGATAGCGTAAGTAGGCGGGAGGATGGTGGTGGCGTGACATGGGCAATATAGTCTAAGTTTACAAATAAATTGGTAAAAGAAAAAAGGTTTAGACCAGCGGTTTTAATGCGAGTTTTTTTATCCTACCTACTCCACAATTGTAATTTATTAACCCCAGGTGTGATTGTTGTCAAAAAACTATTTTTGTGCAACTCGCCTCAATAACAAGAAACCTACACCAAATCCCAGAAAGTTACACATCCAAGCAGCTACCAAGGGAGAAAGAATACCAGCTTCTCCTAAAGCACCAGTAATAAACCAAAGCAAATAATAACTAAAAATAACTATGACACTGATGCCAAAACTTGTCCCTTTTCCAGTACGCTGAGGTACGGTTCCCATTGCTGCACCGACCAAACCAAAAACGACACAGACAAATGGTAAGGAAATTTTTTGTTGAATCCTGACTTGGAGTTTGCGAATTTTGTGCTCATCACCACCGAGACGTTCAACCTCTAGTTGTTCCAGTGCTTGACCAATGTTCATCTCGCCATAGTCTCGGCTTTTCTGTGCCAAATCAAGAGCAGTCCGAGGCAATTTTATTTGTTGGTGTTCAAACCTGAGAATGTTACGATAAGAGCGGTCAGGGGCGACTAAATAGATGGTACCGTTGTGAAAATCCCAGACATTTTGAGATGGATTCCACTCGCCTGATTCTGATACAATGATTTGACTCACACCTTGTGTAGAACGGTCAATAATTGTCAAACCTTTCATCTCTTTACCGTCAAATTCATCAGCGTAAAACAAGCGTGTTAAGATTTTACTATTTCCACTACCATCCTTTTTTTTTACCTTCTGGTATTCGGGGTAAAAAATGTTTTGCCGCTTAACAATAGTTGGAGTTTCGGACTTGAGAGCCGCATTCAATATTTGAGTTGCTCGGTATTTGGATGCTGGTGCAAGCTGTTCGTTAAACACAAATGTCATTCCTGTAACGATCAAACTCAACATCACAGCAGTGAGTACCATGCGATACACACTAACTCCGCAGCCGCGTAAAGCTACAAGTTCGCTATCGCTGGAAAGACGACTGTAAGTCATCAAAGTAGCCAGGAGCGTGGACATGGGGAAAGCTAAAACGATAAACTCTGGCATAGTTAACATAAAAACTTGAGCGGCGATGCTTATCGGTAATCCGGATTCCACGATTTTCCGTATTAGCTCGAACATAGCATCTATTGTTACGCCAATTGAAGCGAAAGCCCCAACACCAAACAAAAATGTCGGCAACAATTCCCTCGCCAGGTAGCGATCCATTATAGAAAAAGGGAGCAGCGAATTGATGGTGTAGAAAGACTTAAATTTAGGCATTAGTTATTAGTTATTAGTTATTAGTCATTAGTCATTGATACTAGGTTTTTTGTCACGATTCATCAAACATTTATGCACTATACTATGCAAACTCAAGTGAGAAATCCTGGTTTCGGGTAGCAACAATTTCAGCCACAAGAAGATTTAAGCATCAAAAATGTAGCAGTTATCAAAATAAATCGTAAACAAAATAAAGCCAGATTACGAAATTTTAATTAAAAACAGTAAATATAAAAGTTTTTTTATTTTTAATTGATTTTTTATTTACGCTTGGAAGTTATCGCCCAGATAGTATTGCCGCACAAGGGGGTTATTGTAGAGTTCTTTGGAGGTACCGGAGGCAAGGATTTGCCCCTCACGCATAATATATCCGCGATCTGTGATGGCTAGAGTTTCGCGGACGTTATGATCGGTGATTAAAATGCCCATATCGCGATCGCGCAGTTGCGCGACAATTTGCTGAATTTCTGAGACTGCTATGGGATCAACTCCTGCAAATGGTTCATCTAAAAATAAAAATTTTGGTCCTTCTTTACCAGCAGCCAACGCCCTTGCCAATTCTGTCCGGCGTCTTTCACCTCCAGAAAGTTGAATTCCTTTGTTGTTGGCTACTTTTTCTAAACGAAACTCCCGCAACAAGGTATCCACTCGCCTTGCCCAATCCCAGCTTGGCACATTTGTTTGTTCTAGCACCAAAAGAATATTATCTCGCACGCTGAGTTGACGAAAAACACTTGCTTCTTGTGCCAAATAACCAAGGCCTAGTCGCGCCCTTCTGTGCATTGGTAGCGGAGTCATATCTACATTGTCTAACCAGACTTTTCCCTTATCTGGTTTTTCTAAACCTGTGGCTATGTAAAAAGTCGTCGTTTTACCAGCGCCATTAGGACCAAGTAACCCAACGATTTCGCCTTGGGCGACTGAAAGGTTGACGCGATTGACAATGACTCGCTTGCCATAAGTTTTATGAACATTTTCTAAGACAATTTTCACCCTCTGCCGTCCTTTATGAGTTATCTGTGCTAATTAGATTTTTTCACAGGTGCTGTTGCAGGAGCAGATCCAGGAGTTTGGTTATTCTCGTTAACCAGATAAATAGATTCTACTTGACTACCTTGCTTGGGTGTAGCAACAAATCGCGCTTCATCAATTAGATACGTTACTGAGTCAGCCTTAATGCTATTGCCTCCTTGTTGCAAAACATAGACGTTGCCACTAAGAATAATCTGACGTTCGCGGGTAAAGTATTGTGCTTGGGCAGCTGTTGCTTGAATACCTCGTGCGGGATAAGACAGTTCCACTTCACCGCGAATAGTTGCCACTTGTGTCTTAGAGTTATACTCTTGTACCTTTCCACGGATGTAAAGAGGACGATTTTGCTGAGCTTTTTGAGTTTGTGCAGTAGCTCTTTGCAGTTGGCTCGGAAAGGTCATTGACCCCAGAAGCACAACTGGTACTATTAAAGCTAGTGCCAAACGACGTATGTGAAACTGAGGCAATTGATAGTGGGGCATGATAGCTATTTATAGTTTCTGATTTTTGATTGTTATTCCAATTTTCTCAACTACTTTAACCACAGATCATAAAATACGCATTTTGGGCTATTCGAGGATAGCTGCTGGCTAAAACTAGGAGTATTGACGCTGTCTCGACTTTTAAGGTTTCATTTGTTAGAAACGCCGGAATAGGGAACACGGAACAGGGAACAGGGAGGTGTTTGTTTCATCCATAACGGATTGCAATCCCTGCCCGTGGGGTGCTATCAGAGCACACAGATTTGCATGCACTGCCACCTAGGTTGAATCTACAGTATTTTAATAATTTTTAATATTTCTTTAATTTTTTTTTTAATTCTTTACGTATTTTCATTATTAACTCTGATAATCCTAGGCAAGGGTAAACCTTCATCTTGACCGAGGTTAAGAGCGGCAATCTTTTCTGGCTCTGTGAGTTGTAATGCCTTCAACAATGCCGCACTCTGAATTAATAATTCGTCTACATCAATGCCGCCATATTCTGATGGGTAACGTCGCAAGCGATTGCTACCCTCACCCAACAAAATGACCGCACCACGTAAATTTTTGTTGCCTAAATGATAAAATGCTACGGCAATTTGCAAAATGCCTTGATAAAAAGTTTTGTCTGGCTCTGTTGCTTCAATCCACAGAGCCTCCAAGGTATCATGACAAGCATAATACTCCCCAGTATTAAACTGCTCTACACCTTGCCAAAACTCATCAGGCATTTCTTCGTTCATCCCATACCATCTCGTACTTCCTTAATTGTTTCTAAAGAAATTTCTTGCTTATCACCAGCGAAATCATTATCTGATGTAAGGAACAGCATGCAGTGACATTCTTTGCGCTCCCGCATTGGTACGCATGGACAGTTCCAAAAAGTAGCTTTGACTTCCGCTTGTTTGTCTTCATAATGGCGACATGGACACAAAGGAGCTCCGATTTCATCTTTGTGCTTGGCAAGTCCTTCAATCACAACTGCGGTAACAGAAGGTTCAGAACAGAAGTACGTTCCAGTACGCTTGGCGTATTGTTCCGAAAAATGCCGCATCGCCTCTAGGCTATGTTCGCTGGATTTTGTTGTGTTAACCTCTGGTGAAATCATGGGATCGGCCATTCATAATTTAAACATTTCTTTGCATTGTACCGCAGCCTACGGGAGCTATAACTAGGGAGGACTCCCCTTCTTTGAAGCGATTTGAAATTTTGTAAAATGTGTGTTAAGGCGCGAGTTCGTGACTCAAGGGTTAGGACACAAGGCAGATTTCACTATTTTGAATTGACAAAAACTGTATGGGGAGCAGAGCATCGTAGAATCGGCAGAATCTGGACATCACATCATAGTTACCGTTTCGTCGCACCCAATTGAAATTTTCATGGGTGAAATTTGAATGCATTTTATAGCGATAGATTCTTGCGGTAGACATACATAGGACTTACGCACGAGTTACTAATGAACTTGACTGTGAGATTGCTTTGTGACGTCGCAATTACACAACTACGTTACTTTTGCATAAGTCCTGATACACAAAAAGTGCTGAGCCTTAAGTGAGATGTCCTCAAAACTCAGCACTCAGCATTTCATAGTGTCTAGCGTTTCGCTAACTTCTTCGCCAACTTCCGCAGACGAATTGACTGAGGAGTCACTTCCACCAATTCATCTGGTCCAATGTACTCTAAAGCACGCTCTAGACTCATATCGACTGGTGCTTGCAACTGTACCAGTTCATCACCGCCTGCTGCACGGTGGTTGGTCAGTTGCTTCGTCTTGCAGACGTTCAATTCCAAGTCTTGGGGACGATTGTGTTCTCCGACAATCATGCCTCTGTAAACTTTCGTACCTGGAACAATAAAGAATACACCTCTATCTTCGGCGTTCTTCATGGCGTAGAAGGTGGAAACGCCTTCCTCAAATGAGATTAAGACACCTTTGTTACGGGCTTCAATATCACCAGTGATAGGACGGTAGTCAAGGAAACTGTGGTTCATGATACCTTCACCACGAGTCATACGCATGAATTCACCGCGAAAACCGATTAATCCACGGGCGGGGATGACAAACTCTAGCTGGGTGCGTCCGTTACTACCCACTTGCATATCTTGCATTTCGCCTTTGCGTTGTCCCAGTCGCTCAATGCAACTGCCAACGGCATCTTCAGGAATGTCTAATACCAGAAGTTCGTAAGGTTCGCAAGGTTGCCCGTTGACTTCGCGGTAAATCACCTGTGGCTGGGATACTTGAAACTCAAAACCTTCGCGGCGCATGGTTTCTATTAAGATCCCTAGGTGGAGTTCTCCACGACCGGAAACCAAGAATTTATCGGGGGAGTCGGTTTCTTCAACGCGTAGGGCGACGTTAGTTTCTAGTTCGCGAAGGAGGCGATCGCGCACTTGTCGTGATGTCACCAACTTTCCTTCTTGACCTGCAAAGGGCGAATCATTCACCCAGAAGGTCATTTGCAATGTCGGTTCATCTACCTTAATCAGTGGCAATGCTTGGGGTTCGTTCGGGTCAGTAATCGTTTCCCCAATGTTGGCATCAGCAAACCCTGACACAGCTACGATATTGCCAGCGGAAGCTTCTGTGATTTCAATGCGCTTCAGCCCTTCAAAGCCCATCAATTTGGTGATTTTTGCCTTGACAACTTCGCCGTTTTCTTTTACCAAACCCGCTTGTTGTCCCATGCGGATGATGCCATTGTGAATTTTGCCAATGACAATCCGTCCCAGATACTCAGAATAATCTAGGGTTGTGACTTGTAGTTGCAGTTGCTTGTCGGCGTCACCCACTGGTGCTGGTACATGGCGCAGGATAGCTTCAAATAGTGGCTGCATATCCTTGGCTTCATCTTCTAACTTTTCTTTGGCATAGCCACTTATACCAGAAGCAAACAGATAAGGAAAATCACACTGATCATCATCTGCCCCTAGTTCCAGAAACAGATCCAGCACTTTATCTGTGGCACCATGTGGGTCTGCTTGGGGACGGTCGATTTTATTAACGACAACGATGGGGCGCAGTCCTTTTTCCAGGGCTTTTTTCAAGACAAAGCGTGTTTGAGGCATGGGACCTTCGTTGGCATCAACAATGAGAATGCAACCGTCAACCATGCCGAGTACACGTTCTACTTCACCACCGAAGTCAGCGTGTCCAGGCGTATCAACAATGTTGATCAGCGTCTCTCCATAGTGAACCGCAGTATTTTTGGCAAGAATTGTAATTCCCCGTTCCCGTTCTAGGGCGTTGGAGTCCATGACGCAATCCGGAACGTCTTCTCCTTCACGGAAGATGCCGGATTGTTTGAGGAGAGCATCAACAAGGGTTGTTTTGCCGTGGTCAACGTGGGCAATAATAGCGACGTTACGGATTGGGAGCGTCATAATAGAGCGTTTGGATAAAATTAGCGTGGGGATTTTATAACTTACATCTAGTGGAGGAATGTTGTAACAGAATTCCGGTAGTTTGATAAATTCTGTAAACAAGCCTTAACAATTCTATATTAACTCTTTATGGTTGAAGTGTTTTTGCGAATCACCAAGATGCTAAGGACGTAATAGATTGGATGTTATGCTGGCAACACCGTGATATAAACCACTTGCGCTCCCGTATCCTGTGACCAAATCAAGCAGGGGTGCAGGGAATATCAAAAAATGATCAAAAATTTTTGTCCTCTACACCCTTGCAATTCGGTTTAAAGCCGACGTATTGTCCCTAAAAATCTGGTAGCCTTCTTTTTGTTGATTAACGCCAGTCGCCTACGGCGCTGGACTCACTGTTTAATTGCAGGGGTGAAAAATCCGGCAGATTTCATTCTATTATGAAAAAGATTTTTTCTATAACTTGTTTGATAGCTTTATTGTGTTTAGTTGGTTCGTGCTCCATATTTGATCGAACGGTTCAAATTAAGGATGTCAGCAAACCAGAACAAATCACCATCAGCAAAGCACCATTACAAGGAAATGTTTATCTCATTAGTATTCAAGTTACTGGCCAACTTGATGGCACAGCGAGTTTAACGATTGATGGCAGAACCTCTGTATCAGATAAAATGCATAACAATGTGAATTTTAAATGGGAAAATGATTGGTATTCTGATGTCGCTGTTATCCACCAACCAATTGATGTTAAATCTGGTAAGTTGACCATTTCCTATCGCTTTTTTGGTTAATATCACTATCGGTACGATTGGGGTAGTTAATGCATTCAAGATTCTGGTAACTAAGTGATAGCGCTTACATATAGTAGTCCTACATCATTTGTGAAACTTTCTTTTGTTTCTCTGCTCTAAATTAACCGTTGAGTAAATATAAGTGGTAGGTAGGTATTCAAATGTGATTAGCCATAATAAAATATGATTGTACCAGTCGAATTTTACATTTGTTATGTCTATCGAGCAAATTTTCAACGTTGCTAATATTTTCGTTTTACCATTTTGGACATTAATGTTTCTCCTACCCAAATGGAAAGTGACACAAAGGGTTATGGAATCGTATCTTCCTTTTGTGCCGTTGGCAGGCGTGTATTTGTATTTGTTTGTTACTAGCATCACACCAGAAAATGCTCAAGCTTTATCAAATCCTCAATTAGCAGATATTGCTAGATTTTTTGCAGATGAGAAAGCTGCTGCAACTGGTTGGGTTCATTTCCTGGTTATGGATTTATTTGTTGGGCGCTACATTTATTTAGAAGGACAGAAAACAGGAGTTTGGACAATCCACTCGTTGGCGCTTTGCTTATTTGCTGGTCCAATGGGATTACTTTCTCATATTTTCACGACTTGGATAACAAAGGCAGTTTCCCCAACTGTTAAGAACGAAGCGGCAGAAGTTGCCGAGAAAACAGTATCTTCTTAAAGTGACTTGATTTCACTACACTACTCCCTCAGCCCCTGCTTAGGATCATGTTTTGAATTTTGAATTGCTTAGCGCTGCTGCTTCCTCTGGTGCTTGAGCGACTAATCGATTTCTGCTACAGAAGAAGAAGTAAAAAGTCGCAATAATCAGAACAAGTGCAATGCCCTTGATACCAGGTTGATAAGCAGGTATAAAATAACAAGCAACCAGGGCAAAAATTCCTAGGATAGACCCAAGACTTGCCCCAAAAATCCCCAATGGGCTTTCGTAAGGTCTTGGTAGGTTAGGACAACTCAACTTGAGCTTAATGTAGCTGAGCATAACGAGAATATAGGAAATGAGTGCTGCAAAAACAGCCATATTTAAAATCACTGCATCCACTGCATCGCTACCTAAGTCAATTAGCATGACACAAATTAATCCGACTACTGTACCTAGAATTAATGCCCGATAAGGAGTATGGTTTTCACTTGTAACAGAAATCCAATGGGGTATATATCCGGCACGAGATAGGGAAAAGAGCGATCGCCCGTAACCGTAAATCACAGTATGAAAGCTAGCCACCAAGCCAAAAGTGAGTGCAATCACTGTTAAGACGTCACTAGTCACACCCTTACCAAAATAAGCTTCCAACCCATCTTTTAGAGGAACATTGGATTGACCGATTGCAGCAGCGCCACCACCAACACCAGAGTTTAGGACTAGGGTAAGAAGCGAAAGGGCAATCAAAGTGAACATACCTAATATAAGTGCTTTGGGCATATTCCTAGGCACGTCATTAGTTTCTTCGCTAGAGAGTGGAAGTATTTCAATTGCCAGATAGAACCAGATAGCATAGGGAATTGAGGCAAAAACTCCCTGCCAGCCTTTGGGTAACCAGGTTGCTGATTCCCCCAGATTGGCAGGAACATTGAACAGTTGTTCCGGCTTAAAAACATCTGCTGCCAACATACTCACATAAAATATCCCTAACACCAGCATTGCTGCCAAGGTGAGAAAAACACTCACATTCAGAGTCAGTTCCACACTCTGGATCGCGATCGCCACGAAAATTGTGTAGGCAAGCAGCCACAGAAGGTAGCTTGGTACGTTGGGTATCAACGATTTCAGGTAGTTACTCATACTAAAGACAATCGCAGCAGTCGTTAGCACATACTCAATGGTGACAGCTACACCGCAAATAAACCCCCAAAACGGACCAAAGGCGTTACGAGTGAAGGAGTAAAAGCCGCCTGTATGGGGTAAGGCTACTGACAGTTCCGCAAGACTGTAGACTATGCATAAATACATGATTGCGATCACAAAGGTAGCAATCGTTAAACCCCAGAAGCCACCTGCTGCCAAACCATAGTTCCAACCAAAGAAATCACCAGAGATCACAGCACCAACACCTAAACTCCACAAAAGGAAAGAATCAGCGCCTCTTTTTAGTTGCCGCTGCCTTAAATAATTTTTGGGAACATTTTTATACGAGATAATTCCTCTTGATTTTTGCATGAATACACTTATGCTCATCCGTAACATATGTATTCTGTTATTGGACTTTATCTCCGGAATTTTGTAATGAACTATTACAATTGCAGTAGGATGAGTTATGACTTAAATCGTTATGTAAAGTGACATAAACAAATATTTTTCAGATAAATTTTCAGAAAAGTCCAAGTCATCGCAGACCGAATATAATGTGTCCCAAAGCACATAGTGTTCTAAAAGTAAAAATCGATATGCCATCCAATAATTTTACTGTCGTCTACGGTCTTAGGTAGGAAGAAGTCATTTTTCAAAAAAGACACTGCCTTTTCTACTGCATAAGTCGATTTCGCCTACATCTATATAGAAATTAGACCACTGTATATTTTGCACCCCCTTTAGCAGCGGATGAAGGGGGGCATTTTTTTGCACCTGATGACATCAGGTGTGGGGTTGCTGTTAAGACTCACCGTCACGTTAAAAGGGGCACAGCATACCGTACCCCAAAAAATGTTGAAACTTAATGAAAAAAGCTGTTTTTCGCTACGAACTTCTGGAATCTAGTACTAAGTTGCTCAACCCTGGCATTGCTAATTCTAGGTATTTGTCCGTCCCGACCCACACGTTGAGTGGCCTTTACGCTCCCGATGCTGTAAGATTACATATCTTGCTGAAATCTTTTTAAAATATCTACTAGGTTGGTTTGGGATTGCTGCGGTAGTAAATCAATCAGAGGAAGTTCTTTTGTGCCACCACCAATTTTAACAGGAATAGATTCTAAAACTTGTACAACTTCATCTTGATCCACTGATTTTCCAGCAGTAATTAAGGGATATACTTTTTCTGCAACTATAGTATGTAACTTGGTATTCGATAAGTAAAGGTGCCATTTGGCAATATCTATATAAATGTTTTCGCCTATTTCTGCTGCTAGGGCTTCTATTGACTCTGTAATGTTAGTGTTAGCCATAAAGATAATCCTATATAAAGCGAGAACTTTCATTTTATATATATTATCCCTCAAATCTTGAGACTGACTCTACCACCGCAAGTTACAATCGCCCTAGTCTGTCTGGTCAGTCTTCAGGTGGATGTAGGTGGTATTTCGGAGTAATTGGCGATCGCCGAAATATAAATCAAATGTCCCAATACCACGACCATCCAACCTGCTGTTAACCAAGGAAGCCACTCCCAAGTAACCATATTCAAGTTATGGAAAAACCACAAACCGGAATTACACAGGGCAAATATCGCCACATGAATGGCAAAATTCATCCGGTCATCTAATTTCCGGTAAGCAGGGTCTTTGCGATCGGGTTTACGAGGCCAACGAGGAGGCATAAGTTATTGTTACAGATATTAACAAAAGTGCTTTCTCACTCATTTTATGATTTTTGGGAGTAAGGTTGACTACCTTTTGAGAACTTGATTAACAAACGCAACAGCCAATTGTGTATTTAATTTAGGGTTGAGTGTACTTAGACACCCTAAAAAAATAAAATACTTACTATGGAAAAAGTTTTATTTTTTTGTTGCTGCTTAGCAGCGCTTGGCACCACCGCCTTGCTCCTTTTATGGTCGTTGCCCCTCTCCCCATTTACACACCCTGGAATAACTGCTAATGAAGCCGTGATCATCTTCTTCCCTGTCATGCTTATGCGCTGGCTTGCTCTCGCCGCCGCACTCATACTGATTGTTATTGCTTGGGGGCGACGGTTGAATATGGCAATGCGCTGGATTGTTGGTCTGAGTATCGTCGTACTAGCCCTACACTTCGTGCTTGGGGTGATAAATATTGGCGTGATGAATGCTTGGATGAGTATTGACCACACAAAAACCCGCGCTACTAACGCCGTTTACGCAGCAATCTACTTTGGTCTGCCCACGCTTTTGCTGCTACTCACAGCGCCCCTAATGCTGAGTGCTGCTCGTTTTTTGCGCTGATCGTCGAATCGGCGGTTACTGAAAGTGGCGATACGCCTTTGGCGTCTGCGCTCCGCGCAATCACGCTCAGACGCATTAACCAAAAGTTACATCAATCTGACTGGCTATAATCTCCTGATTTCCCGCCAGTTTTACTAATCAACCTAATCGATTCAATTTGAATCGACTTTTCCAAGGCTTTCGCCATATCATACAAAGTCAGAGCCGCAACAGAAACTGCAGTTAAAGCTTCCATTTCGACTCCTGTTTCTGCTTTGGTCTTGACTGTTGCTTGAATTTGGTAACCAGGTAATTCTGGACATGGTGTCACCAGTACTTCGATTTTTTGTAATGGTAAGGGATGACATAGGGGAATCAAAGAAGCTGTCTGTTTGGCTGCCATAATTCCGGCTAGTCTGCTGGTTCCTAAGACATCCCCTTTTGGAGCATTTCCTGCTTGAATGGCGGCGAAGGTTTCTGGTAGCATCCTGACTCTGGCTGCGGCGACAGCTTGGCGAACGGTGGACGCTTTTCCAGACACATCGACCATCTGAGCCTGACCCTGATTATCCAGGTGGCTCAAGTTTTTGGAGAAAATTTCAAAATCTTCTTGCGTCATTTAGAAAAGGTGTGCTATTATTAGATGTCGGCAAGGGCGTGTAGCTCAGTGGACTAGAGCACGTGGCTACGGACCACGGTGTCGGGGGTTCGAATCCCTCCTCGCCCGTTATTTGAGAGACACGAACTTTCGTGTCTCTATCTGTTATATATCTACGTATCTTTCAATGCATAAACATCTCGACCGCGCCCAAGAGCAAAGCGCACGGAACTAGATAAATCTTTGCCAGAAAAAGTCAAAAAGACGATAAGACCTAAGAATGTTAAACTAGCGCATAGACCAAACATATTTCTATAGCCAAGATATTCGGCAACATAACCAAGAATTGGACCTGCGATCGCAATCCCTATATCTAAGCCCATCAGACAGATAGCAAATATCTGCCCCCGTTCATAAGGGTGAGCTCGATCCACCATCAAAACTGCAATAATGGGAATCAGAGTGCCAGAAGCAATCCCCTCAATCATTGATGCAAATAAGAAAGTCGCAGGACTCTTTGCTAGCCATAGAACTGATAATGCTAACGTGTAAAGAACTAGACTGATAGTAATAAACAAACCACGACCAAAGCGATCGCTTGCCTTTGCTGTAAATATCCTGATGCCAAAACTAGCAACTGCAGCCGCTGTATAAAACAACCCTGGATTTAAATTAATCCCTGTTGATTTAATGAACAACGGGACAAAAACGTGTAAAGCACCAAAAGCCAAACCAACCAGCAACATGATAAAAGCCGGAATTCTCACTCTGGGACTAAACAAAACTTGCCAAAATTGAAGATTTTGGATATCCCCTTGGTGGTGTTTTGGCAATGGTGGATTGACAATTGTCAACAAACCTAAAAACGCCACAAAAGCCAATTCAGCAGTCATCAGAAATAAAATCTGATCACCAACTCCGGCTTGCAAATATCCGCCTAAAGCAGGTCCAATCGCCACTCCAATAGGATTAACCAAGCTCATGTACCCAATGATTTCACCTCGTTTTTGCGAAGGAGCGATGTCAGCCACCAATGCATTAAAACCAGTGGTGAAAGCCGCTAAACTAATACCATGAAAAGCACGCACTACTATCAGTAGGGGAATAGATTTGACTAACAAGTAACCAAGGGGTGCTATAGCAGCCACGAGCGTACCAATTAGTAAGACGATTTTACGACCCCGCCAATCCGCTAAGCGTCCTAACAAAGGGCGAAAAAACAACAGTCCGATGGCAAAACTACCCATCACAATCCCAATTTGCTGCTTTGTTGCACCCACAGACTCAACATACAGTGGTAGGGTTGGCAGCAATGAACCAATGCTGGACCAGAATAATAAACCTGCTGCAAATAAAATCAGCAGCTTGCTTTGCAATTGGATATTGATTGTGCCAGACATATTCACAGCAAATGCTTATTAATTGTGTCTTTGTTTAATCTTTTACCAGCAATTTCAATGAAATACAATAATGACTCGTTCTTAAAAGAGTACAAAATCCCGTAAAACCCGATAAGCAGGCTTTTTTATGGTATCAAAAAAAAGAAAAGATTGGCTTAGGGGTCGCGTACTATAAAAAGATCGGTTTAGTTATTAGATAAACTAGTAGCATTTCTTACTATCGAAAGCTTAGTAGGTCTATTTGAAAATCTTTCTAAAGATGCAAGTTAAACAGTGATGCTCTCCATCTGTGTCAACTTAAGCCAAAACTTTTTCACATGGTGGGTGCGAACGCTTACGCGTAAGCGTTCACGTTCGCCGTGTCTGGAGGATATAGGGCACCTACTTGAATTGCTTATGCCCGCGTCTTTTGCCTGAACGCAAAATTTAAAGAGACTGCAAAATCTCTTCATCCATAGAAAAATCAACTTCTACTTGATCTCGCCCAGAAGTGAGAAAATCATTCTCAAAGGAGTCTTTGAGTCCAGAAATTAAATCATACTCAGGCTGCCAGTTTAATTCTGTTTTCGCTTTATTCACTGAGGCAAAGAAGTGCTGCACCCGCAAAGGAAAAGCTTTGCGCTTCTTACCGAAATCAAATTTTTTCGGATCGTAATGCACGATATTTATCTCATCGGGAGATTTGCCAGCAGCAACGATGCAGCCGCGGGCTAAACCATCAAAAGTGACGAAGCGATCGCCAGACAGATTGTAAATTTGTCGCAGTGCTACAGAATTGCCCAGAACTTTGGACATTGCTGTTGCTAAGTCTTTGACATGACCGAATTGGGTTATGTGCAAACCGTTCCCAGGGATAGGAATGGGACGGTTACGCACAATTCTGTCAAAAAACCAAGCTTCTAAATCGTTATAGTTCTGAGGACCGTAAATGTAGGTGGGACGAATTGAGGTAAAAGGCAATCCCTGTTGCGTTAGGTAAGCTTCTGTTTCATGTTTACCTAAGTGGCGACTTTTGGGATCGATAGTATCCCCTTCCACATGAGGCATTTGGTCTGATTTGAGATATACTCCAGCAGAACTCATGTACACAAAATGTTCTACGCGGTCTTGAAAAATTTCTGCTAATGGTTGAGTATCAGTCAGTTCTCGTCCGTTGTTGTCAAAAATGGCATCGAAATTTTCTTTAGATAATTTTTCTTTTAACTGGGCAGCATCAGTGCGATCGCCTATAATTTGTCCTACACCCTCGACTGGTGCAGGACGATTCCCACGATTAAAGAGTACGACTGAATGTCCTTGTTCTACTAATAATTTGGTTAAGTAAACACCAATGAACCGTGTACCACCCATTACTAAAATTCGCATACCATTACCCGATCTTAAGTTGCTTGATAAAGGGACTAGTACAGCATGGCGGAATTCGCAAGCCGGAGAAAACCCTGAACATAAGGGTTTTTGATTTTTTGTCAAATGGTATGCTTATTTCCGCGCCCGACGTACTAGGGACTGGTGAGTAGGAGTGAGGATATGAAAAAAAATCCGCGCCCTAAGACTCAATACCTAGTATTTTGTCCCCATCTTGAGGTTATCAGTTTGCGGTATTCTGCAGGAACCTCCTATAAAAGGATTACGTCTTTAGCTAGAAGTGGGGCGTTTCCCATTCCTTTGGGAATACTGTTTGGTGTAAAGCAACCTCTAACTCCCGCCTTGCGTGTTCTCTACCAATTACAGTTAGCTGTGCCCACTAAATGTGCCCTCGTTCATGAATGGTTAACACCGAAAGCCACTGGTGGTTCAGAACTCGTTGTGCGAGAAATTCTCAACCACATCGATGCTGATTTATACGCCCTCATCGATTTTGAATCCAGTCACTCGGAAAGTTACTTATACCAGAGGAAGATTGGCACAACGTTTCTTCAACACCTTCCTTTTGTCCGTAATGGTGTACAAAAATATTTGCCCTTGTTACCACTAGCAATAGAACAGCTAGATTTACGAGCATATGATGTCATTTTATCTTCATCCCACGCCGTAGCAAAAGGAGTTATAACCACTTCCGAACAGTTACATATTTGCTACTGTCATAGCCCCATGCGCTACGCATGGGAGTTGACTTTCGATTATCTTCAACAGAGCAAGTTGGGAAGTGGTTTACCTGGGTGGATGACGCGGTATATACTGCATCGTCTGCGTCAGTGGGATGTGTTGAGTGCGAATCGTGTTGATTACTTTATTGCTAACTCAAAACATACTGCAGGTCGTATTTGGCGTTGCTATCGAAGAGAAGCAACAGTCATTTATCCGCCAGTTAATATTGAGAGTTTTCCTTTCTTGCCTCAAAAAGAAGATTTTTATCTAACTGTTTCCCGGTTGGTGAGTTACAAACAAGTATCTTTGATAATCAGGGCTTTTAATAAATTGCAACTACCTTTAGTAGTAATTGGAACAGGATCAGAGATGAGAAAAATCCGGAGTGTAGCACAATCAAATATACAAATACTGGGGTGGCAACCCGATGATGTGGTAAAAAAATATATGGCTAATGCTAAAGGTTTTGTCTATGCAGCTCGTGAAGATTTTGGCATAGCTTTAGTGGAAGCCCAGGCTTGCGGCACTCCGGTGATCGCCTATGGTGCTGGTGGTGCTTTAGAAACTGTGCGAGATATACGCGAACACGGTGAGCAAGGAACTGGTATCTTTTTTAAAGAGCAAACAGAGGAGGCATTAGTAGACGCGATCAAAAAATTTGAAGTTTATCAAGGAAAATGTAATCCTGAGTATGCGCGAGTGCACGCTGCTCAATTTTCGCCGCAAATGTTTGCACAGCGCTATCTTGACTTTCTAAATAAGTGTATACAAAAAAGACCATCACCTGATTGATGGTCTTATTTTACAGGCTTTTGGAAATTTGCCCCAGAAGCACCTCCTTTTAGCTTTAAGATTGGGACTATGTGTGGTGTGGATTGTTAAGGAGTATGATGACTGCCCAGAGCTCACTCCTCTCCGGGAAGCGATCGCGTAGTAAGCCCGGGACTGGGCGCTGTTTTTCCAGCAGCGTCCGCTCATCTGAAGGACGGACACAACTAAATGCACCTCGGTTAGCGTTGAGCAGGAGATCGCCCTTTAAGGCACTGCGCTCAGCACAACCGCATAGAGCGTTTTTACGCTCAACTGCAACAAATGTGGCTGCCCTATTGCCCTGGAAACGGGCAGGTGTTGTTGAGACAAACACTTCAACAACATACAGAGGATCACGGCTTTTCTTCAAACGCGATCAACACAAAAAGATACCTAAAGTTCAAACTAAAGGTCTGTCTTTTCAAGTTTTAAACGGAGAGTTTACCAAGCGACTGTTCGATATTTTCTTTTCTCTGTCGGTACTAATTCTGTTTTCCCCTTTGTACTTAATTTTGGCTTTGCTGATTGCTTTAAGCTCACAAGGTCCAATTTTTTATATACAGGAACGGGTTGGTAAAAATTACAAACCCTTTTATTGTATAAAATTCAGAACAATGGTAACCAATGCCGACGAAATTCTCGTACAAATGATGGAAACATCTCCTCATATGCGGCAAGAATTTGAGACAAATTTCAAACTCAAGCATGATCCACGAATTACGACAATCGGTCGTTTTTTGCGAATGACTAGCTTGGATGAATTTCCTCAGTTCTGGAATGTTTTAAAAGGAGACATGAGCGTCGTCGGTCCGAGACCTCTAGTCGCAGAAGAGTTACCTAAGTATGGTTCTCACATAGAGCAGATTTTAACTATCCAACCAGGAATTACTGGATTGTGGCAAGTCTCTGGACGTAATGATATTCCCTATCCTCGACGGGTTCAAATAGACTTGCATTACGCCAAATTCAGAAATTTTTGGTTAGATTTGTGGATAATTTTTAAAACCATTGGTGTTGTCATTATGCCCAAAGACAATGGAGCGTACTAAACAATTCAAAATTAAAAGTATGGCACTTTGTCTGGGGCACAGGCTAACGCTCTACGTACCAAGCTATCTCCTTGAGAGAGGCTATGTGTATGCCTACGATACCTTTTGTGTTTACACTATCAAAATTGACAAGCTAATGCTCGGGAGCATTGTAGTCGTTTTTTTATTGCAAATTAAATTCGCGACAATGATCTCGTGATCAAAAATTCGTAATTCCTAATTAAAGTTGTGATTATGAATTACGAATTTTTCCTGAGACTCTGTGCTCAAGCGGCAACTTGACTGCTGAGTTGAGCCTAAATGGTCACTTCACTAAATTTTTTCTTATTTTTAGATAATTTTAAAGTAAACGCTTATATAAAGTTTTTATAAAGGTAACAAAAAATTACAGAATGAGGTAAAAGAGTTTGTATAGGGTAATAAAATCTTGCTGTCAACTCAGGTATCGGCAGATTTACGCATCTGTCCATAAATCTACAAATTAGAACTTGTAAATTTCCCGTTGGAAAATTAAGCAAATACTTGTTAGGTTGTACCAGGGTCGCCTGTAGTATTCATCTATTCAGTAACCACAAGGGATAAGAAAGCATGACGCAAAAGAAGCGAGCGTTGATTACTGGTATTACCGGTCAAGATGGTTCATATCTGAGTGAGTTTTTGCTAGACCAAGGATATGAAGTTCATGGTATTATACGTCGGACATCCACCTTCAACACTGACCGCATAGATCATATCTACGAAGACCCTCACAAAGAGGGAGTGCGGTTATTTCTACACTATGGCGACTTGACGGATGGTACCACTTTGCGCCGCATTCTAGAGGAAGTCCAACCAATAGAAATTTATAATCTGGGTGCTCAATCCCATGTACGGGTGAGCTTTGATTCTCCTGAATACACAGTGGATGCTGTAGGTGTAGGAACGCTGCGTTTGTTAGAAGCAATTCGTGACTACCAGCGTCGCACAGGTATCCAAGTGCGATTCTACCAAGCAGGTTCTTCGGAAATGTTTGGTTTGGTACAAGCAGTCCCACAGACAGAAACCACACCGTTTTACCCCCGTAGTCCTTATGCTTGTGCTAAGGTTTACGCTCATTGGCAAACAGTAAATTACCGTGAATCTTACGATATATTTGCGTGTAATGGAATACTGTTTAACCACGAATCACCAAGACGAGGTGAAACGTTTGTCACCCGCAAGATTACTATGGCAGTTGCCAGAATCGTTGCTGGCAGACAGAAAAAGCTTTACATGGGTAATCTTGATTCCAAGCGCGACTGGGGCTATGCCAAGGATTATGTTAAGGCAATGTGGTTGATGCTTCAGCAGGACAAGCCAGAGGATTACGTGATTGCTACGGGTGAAACCCATACAGTACAAGAGTTTCTCGAACAAGCGTTTGGTTATGTCAACCTTAACTGGGAAGACTATGTGGAATTTGACGAACGCTATCTCCGTCCAGCAGAGGTGGACTTGTTAATAGGTGATTCTACCAAGGCTCAGCAAAAGTTGGGTTGGAAACCATCGATAACATTTGACCAACTAGTAGCCATAATGGTAGAAGCTGACCTGCAAGGATTGGGACTGACTTTACCAAATGGTAAGGTAGCAAAAGTCCTCAAGGATAATGCTATGATTCGGCAAGAATTGGGTGCGCTCCACTTGTGATGTACACCGCGAGGAAAAAAATATGAATGCCTTAGAACTCAAGGACAAAAGGATTCTCGTGACTGGTGGGGCTGGTTTTTTAGGACGTCAAGTCATAGACCAGCTGTGTAAGGCAGGAGCCACAGAAAATAAAATTACGATACCGCGATCGCATTCATGCGATTTACGTGTCCTACAAAATTGCCAACGAGCAGTGGATCAACAAGACATTGTTATCCACCTAGCAGCTCATGTCGGCGGTATCGGTCTTAACCGTGAGAAACCTGCTGAATTATTCTACGACAACTTGATGATGGGAACTCAGTTGATTCATGCATCTTATCAAGCGAAAGTAGAAAAATTTGTCTGCGTTGGTACAATCTGCGCTTATCCTAAATTTACCCCAGTTCCATTCAAAGAGGATGACCTGTGGGATGGATACCCAGAAGAAACCAACGCTCCCTACGGAATAGCAAAAAAAGCCCTTCTTGTCCAACTGCAAGCTTACCGCCAGCAATACGACTTTAATGGTGTTTACCTGCTACCTGTGAATCTGTATGGACCAGAGGATAACTTTGATCCTAAAAGTTCTCACGTCATCCCAGCGCTGATTCGCAAAGTTTATGAAGCACAAAGCAAGGGAGAAAAGAAACTCCCTGTTTGGGGTGATGGTAGTCCTACCCGCGAGTTTCTGTATTCAGAAGACGCGGGGCGGGGTATTGTGATGGGGACTCAATTTTACAACGACCCTGAACCCGTTAACTTGGGAACAGGTTATGAAATCTCCATCCGTGACTTAATCAATCTCATCTGTGAATTGATGGAGTTTGATGGCGAAATTGTTTGGGAAACCGACAAACCCAACGGTCAACCGCGTCGCTGTTTAGATACCGAACGGGCGAAGAAAGCCTTTGGTTTCAATGCTGAAGTAGACTTCAAGCAAGGGTTGAAGAACACGATAGAGTGGTGGCGTAAAAACGCTGCTTAATTATCGTCAGAATACTAATTAATTGTAAGGTGGGCATTGTCCACCTTATTTTTGTTTTTTAGAACTCAGATGAGAAAAACAGAGTTACGCAAATCGTTGCTCAAAACACGTCAATCTTTATCCGTAACAGACTGGAAACATAAGAGTCAGCTTATCTGCCAAAACCTTTTAGACTCCCCTCAATTTAACCAAGCAAAAACAATACTCGCTTATTTTAGCTTTCGCCAAGAACCAGATCTGGGTTCTTTATTTTCAGATTCCCCTCATCGTTGGGGTTTTCCTCGCTGTGTTGGTCAGTCGCTTTCTTGGCATCTCTGGACACATCAAGACACCGTAGTAACCGGAAATTATGGCATCACGGAACCCCATGCTGACGCACCAACTATAGCTCCTGGAGACGTTGATTTAATTCTCGTTCCTTGTCTGGCTTGTGACTATCAAGGATATCGCTTGGGTTATGGGGGGGGATATTATGACCGAATGCTGAGTTCTCCAGAATGGATAAATAAGCCAACCATAGGTATTGTGTTTGCATTTGCCTATTTACCTGAGATACCCATTGATACTTGGGATAAACCGTTGCAAAGTGTATGCACAGAAATAGCCACTTAGAAATTACTCTTTTGACAGAGTTACAAAAGATTTTTATCTAGTTTCTTTCTCCTCCTATAGAGAGAATGCTTGATGATAATCTATAGCAATAATAAGATGAAGCAGATGACACTTAAGTCACTTGCAACTGAATTAATCGTGCTTACTAACAAATTCAAGGAGATTCTTATGGCAATTTCAGATGATGTGCAACCCGGAAGCGAACGACCAGATAATCTGCGAGATGAACTTTTTTACTATCTACTTAATAAAGTCAAACACAGTGAGCAAGGACAGGATGTTACCTACTTCGCTGAAGATTTTGAGGGTAAATCAGTAAGCAAACCTGAATTGATTGAACATCTGGAGCATTTGATTCGGGAAGGAGCGATCGAGGGTAAGGTTGAATCTGATGGCTCGTCTGGTTTGGTGACTTGTAAGAACGCTCGAATTACGACAGAAGGTGAAAACCTGGCGAGAGTAAATTTTTTCAAGGTGTAGCCGTCATTTAGGAATGATTTAACAAGATTTGGCAAACTGAACTACCAACTTATACCCTTTCACGAAAATCCTGATACATTTCACTCCCCCTACTCCCCCTACTTCCCCCTACTTCCCCATATGTATCAACGTTAAAGTGAAACGGTATTACCAGACTCCCCACATCTGCCTGTACGGGCGTGGGGATGTCTCGTTTTAGACGGCGTTTCAAACCGATTAAATAGTTTTGAAAGAAATCAGATATGGAAGGAAGCGCTTGTGCAAGTAGAACTTAAAAGTCGGGAGTGAGTTTCTTTAGTGCAGCGCTTGCATGTAGTCTGACTTGAGCATCTTTGTCTGCCAACATCTGGGTTAATGGATGTATTGCTTGCTTTTTGCCCAACTGTCCTAAAGATAGGGCGATCGCACTTTTAATATTGGCAATTTCAACTCCCGGATGGTTTTGTTGCAACATTTCCAATAAAATTTCTGCTGATTTGTCTGTTAAACTTGTATCACTGACTCGCCCTAAAACTGTAACAATTTCCTGCCATACTGTGGGGAACTCCAGTTGATAAAGTGCTTGTTGCAAATACTCTAAACCCGATAGTGTCCCTACCCAACTTAAAGCGCGGATGGCTTCTAGTTGCAACCGAATTGGTACATTAGGCGACACCAAAACCTGAAATAATTGCTGTGCTGCAGCCTCACCACCCATTCTAGAAAGAGCAACGACGGCGGCACAAGAAACATCTTGGTTAACGTCATAAAGTCTCGCTTGTAATTCTGCCACCAAATCTAGCGCTTCACGTAACTCAGGGCGAAAACCCAAACCAACCACAGCTTCTCGCCTGACTGGGGCGGCAATATCATTCAAAGCATTGATAAGCACTAGTGGCACACGGTGATCGTGAAAGCTACTCAGTGCTTCAATTGCCACAGCACGCACAGCAACTTGTGAATCTTGCACTATGCTCAACAAAGGTGCGATCGTTTCTTTTTGCCGGATGTAAGAAAGCATTTGAGTTGCTAATAGCCGTGTCTGTTCCTGGGCTAAAAGTTCTGTTAAGGAAGCAATAGCAACACAACCCATTTGCCCCAAGGCAGTAGCTGCTATCTCCTTGAGTTGCTCACTGTCATTGCTTTGTAGCAATTCCATTAGAGGTGGAATGGCATTTGGATTTTTCAAATCCCCCAAAATGCGTGCTGCGTAAGCGCGTAACTCTTCCTCTACGTCTTCATCTTTTAATATATCTATCAATGGGGGGATGGTAATCGTCCCTAAGCCAGTTAATATTTTGGCTATTTCCCAGCGTTGCTGAAAATCTCCATTTTCCAGAACACAAAGTGCTAATTCCAGGAGATGTTCTTGATTTTTCAGTATCTCTGGATGTTCTAAGTTGTGTTGTTGAGTCAACTGTTGCAAGCATTGAATCAGTGATGACCAATCAGCTGCGTTGTATGCTACTTGCGCTTGCACTAAAAGCTGGTTGATGTTATCCACAATTAACAAAATCTCTCGCTAGGTTTCAAAAGCTATCAGCTTTTTGTCATGTGTCCTCGCTTGCAAGGCAGAGGTGATAAGGGAAGAAAAAGTTTTAAGATATGGGTTTGAGACAAGCGCTCCTACCAGGGGTGTTCCATTAGCGAGTCATGACTAACACCGAATTTTTCTCTATCTTGACGGAGTAGGTTGCTAACGGTTTTGTAGCTGGACCTGTTTGCACCTTACCATCATTTCCAAATTTTGAGGCATGACAGGGACAGAAGAATTTTTGTGCATCATCTTTCCATTGGACTGTGCAACCTGCATGAGTACAAGTAGGGTCAACTGCAATTAGATTATTTGATTTAGATTTACCAACTACCAAGACTGGACCAACAGGTGAGTTTTTGGCAAGCAACTGACCAGTCTTATCTAAATCTTCCGTTGTACCTACAGTTTGCCAACCTTTAGGTTTTTGGGAAGAACAAGCTGCAATCAATACGGGTAAGGAACTTGCTATCCAACCCAAACCAACGAAAGTTATGAAATCACGACGATTCATGGCTGCTAAAAAAAGGTAGAAAATATAACCCTAGTGTGGCATCTCAAATGTTGTTCTGGGTAAATAAAAGGCTTTGCGTCTCTTGTGCTTATTTTGATGCGAGAAATGCATCTGATTGATACAGTTTAATCAATTTTTCTAAAATTTCGTAACTAAAGATACGATTTTCATCGCTTTAGAGCATTAAGGTAAGGAGGAACAAGTACATAACGTGTATCCAGACAGTGCAGCAAACAAATTATTTTTAGCAAGCATCTAAACACCAAAAAATACAAACAATTTTTTCTACTTATATACCTCATAAACCTAGAAAAACAGGATGTTATGAGGTGAACTAGCGCTGGTCTCACCGTAAGGCGTGGCGTTAGCCATAGGGTGATAAATTGATGTTGAGCAACGACCTCTAAAACTTTTCTGGAATTTGCAATTGAGTTGAGCTCATGACAGACCTAGCAACTACCACTACAACCAGCTTAAACAAGTTTGAGAAATTTAAGGCACAAAAAGATGGTCTTGCTGTTAAGGCAGAAATAGAAAAATTTGCCTCTGTTGGCTGGGAGGCGATGGACGAAACCGATCGCGATCATCGGCTTAAGTGGGTGGGTGTATTTTTTCGCCCAGTCACTCCTGGTAAGTTTATGATGCGGATGCGGATACCTAATGGTATTCTCAGTTGCGAGCAAATGCGTGTGCTTGCTGAAGTGATTCAGCGTTACGGTGATGATGGTAACGCTGACCTTACGACCAGACAAAATATCCAACTGCGGGGCATCCGGATTGAAGATTTACCAGAAATCTTTAAGAAACTTCGTGCCGTAGACTTAACCAGTGTCCAGTCAGGGATGGATAATGTCCGCAATATTACAGGCGATCCAGTCGCTGGGTTAGATGCGGATGAATTGTTTGACACACGAGAGTTGGTACAACAAATTCAGAATATGATTACCAGTCAAGGTGAAGGTAATCCTGAGTTCACCAACCTCCCACGCAAATTTAATATTGCGATCACTGGTGGACGGGATAATTCAGTTCACGCCGAAATTAACGATTTAGCTTTCGTTCCAGCTTTTAAGGAAGTCGAGGGAGCTCGGATCTCTGAGCAGGGAGCAGAGGAAGAAATGACTTTCTCATCCCCAATATTTGGCTTCAATGTTATTGTTGGTGGATTCTTTTCTGCCAAGCGCTGTGAGGCGGCTGTTCCGCTGAATGTTTGGGTTCCACCAGAGGATGTCGTCGCTTTGTGTAGAGTCGTTTTAGAAGTTTTTCGTGATCACGGTTTACGCGCAAATCGGCAAAAAGCCCGCCTGATGTGGTTAATTGACGAATGGGGTTTGGAAAAATTCCGCGCAGAAGTTGAAAAACGGTTTGGTAAGTCGTTGATCAGCGCAGCAGCACGGGATGAAATTGATTGGGAAAAACGCGACCACGTTGGGGTATATAAACAAAAACAACCAGGATTGAACTACGTAGGGTTACACATTCCCGTTGGTCGGTTGTTTGCCGAGGATATGTTTGAAATCGCACGTCTGGCAGAAGTTTACGGCAGTGGCGAAATCCGTCTTACGGTTGAACAAAACTTGATTATTCCCAATATTGCTGATTCATTGCTGGAAAGTTTATTAACAGAACCTGTACTTAACAAGTTTAGTATTAACCCCACTTTGTTGACGCGATCGCTCGTTTCTTGCACAGGCGCACAATTTTGCAACTTTGCCCTCATTGAAACCAAAAACCGCGCTTTAGAAACCGTAAAGGCGTTGGAAGCAGAGGTAGAACTAACTCGTCCTGTGCGAATTCACTGGACAGGATGCCCCAACTCTTGCGGACAGCCCCAAGTGGCAGACATTGGCTTGATGGGAACTAAAGTTCGCAAAAATGGTAAAACTCTGGAAGGGGTTGATATTTACATGGGTGGTAAAGTTGGCAAGGAGGCACAACTAGGAACCTGTGTTACCAAAGGTATCCCTTGCGAAGACTTGATACCAGTCTTGCAAGAACTCCTGATTTCAAATTTTGGCGCACGCTTACGAGAACCAGCGACAGTTTAAAGCTACGCCTGATTTCATTTCCATATTTTTTTTCTACATTATTTGTCCTGATTCATTAAGTATTAGAAATGACTTAGGGGATAAGGACAGGCTTCACTAAAAATGTAGCCACATGAATGTTTTTAGGACCATCGCACGATTGTCCCCAGATTTGTCGATCCAATTTTTCTGTCTTCTATCCAATAAAACCCAATGCTCAAAGGATTGTTTTCGTTTAACGGTCGCTATCGCATTCTGCACCAGACTTGGTTTGCCTTCTTTCTAACTTTTGTTTGTTGGTTTAACTTTGCTCCTTTTGCGACAACTATTGGCAAGGAGTTACATCTGGCACCAGAGCAAGTTAAGACTTTGGGCATTTGCAATCTTGCTTTAACAATCCCCGCACGGATCATCATTGGGATGCTTCTAGACCGTTTTGGTCCGAGAATTACCTATTCAATGCTGCTGATTTTTGCTGCTGTTCCTTGTTTGGCAACAGCGCTATCGCAGAATTTTCACCATCTCGTCATCAGTCGCTTACTAATGGGAATTGTTGGCAGTGGGTTTGTCGTTGGTATCCGGATGGTGGCGGAATGGTTCCCACCAAAGGAGATTGGAATTGCCCAAGGTATTTATGGCGGTTGGGGTAACTTTGGGGCTTTTGGGGCAGAGTTTGCCCTACCTACAATTGCGGTTGCTGCTAGCTTTTTGAGTGGTGGCGCTTCTAATTGGCGGTTTGCGATCGCCCTAACTGGTATCATCGCCGCTATCTATGGCGTGATTTATTACAACAGTGTTCAAAACACACCCCCCGGCAAAGCTTATAAAAGACCTAAGAAAAATGGTGCTTTAGAAGTGACCAGTGTTAAAAGCTTCTGGGCAATGATTCTCTCAAATTTCGGTTTGATTTTCGCCTTGGGTTTGTTGGCTTGGCGTCTGGAACAAAAGAACATTCACTTTTTGAATTTGAGCCAAATGTATTTGGTTTGGGTCATGTTGGCAGGATTATTTGCTTACCAAACATACAAAGCTTGGCAAGTTAACAAAGAACTTCTCACTGGCAATAAAACCTACGCTCCCTCACAACGCTATCAGTTTGGTCAAGTTGCTTTACTCGAATTCACTTACGTGACTAACTTTGGTTCGGAACTTGCTGCCGTTTCCATGCTACCCGCGTTTTTTGAAAAAACCTTTGGTTTAGAACATGTGGTAGCTGGGATGATTGCTGCTACTTATCCCTTTTTAAACTTAATTTCTCGTCCCAGTGGAGGTTTAATTTCTGATAAGTTTGGCTCCCGTAAATGGACAATGACAATTATTTCTGTTGGCATTGGTGTCAGCTATTTAATGGCACATTTTATTAACGGCAGTTGGGCGCTTCCAGTTGCAATTGCAGTGACGATGTTAGCCGCTTATTTTGCTCAAGCTGGCTGCGGTGCGACCTACGGAATTGTACCTCTCATCAAGAAAGAAGCGACTGGACAAATTGCTGGAAATGTGGGAGCTTACGGTAATTTTGGAGGCGTGGTTTATCTGACAATTTTCAGCTTAACTGATGCACCAACGCTGTTTACCACAATGGGTGTAGCTGCTCTGATCTGCGCTTTTATGTGTGCTTTTTTCCTGAAGGAACCAAAGGGTTCGTTTGCTGCTGCTTATGAAGGTGAAGTACCAGAAATGGGAACTGCAGCGAATCACAATTCTGGTCTGATGGCGGAGAAATAAGATGAAATAATTGATATCTTAGAAAAATCTGGCATAAGAGTATTAATAACCGCAGATGGACGCAGATAAAGTATCTGTGTTTATCTGTGTTTTTTTCATAAAATGATGTTGTTTTAAAAATCTTTATTTAAAATTAATAGATTAGATAAATTGTATAAGAAAGCTCTATCAATCAAGTCACTAAAAAACGATATTTTGTATCAGTAAAAACTTTTTTTGTTTTTGAACTCAGATTTAATTAAGTAGAAATACTTGCAATTACGAAATTTGACTTAAAAGAGTAAATAAAATTAAGCAAATATTAGTTACTCTGATTTCATGTTTGGTCAATCAGTACTCGGAGAATTTTGTTAGTGCAGTCAACTGAATAGAACAAGTTTAAAAACATAGTATTTTGCTGGAATAGATCTTTGACAAACGAAACATTTAAACAATTTATGAACATGGTGGAATTGCCATGACTGAATCTACCAAAACTGTGTGTCCATACTGTGGTGTTGGCTGTGGACTGGAAGTTTCTCCGCCAGCACAATTAGGCAAAGCGACTCATCGAGATAGTCACGGAAATCCGATTTGGCGGGTGCGAGGCGACAAAGCGCACCCTTCTAGTCAAGGTATGGTTTGTGTCAAAGGTGCCACAATCGCTGAGTCTTTAGACAAAAACAGATTGCACTACCCAATGGTACGAGACTCGTTGGATCGGGAGTTTCGCCGCGTTAGTTGGGATGAAGCTTTTGATATTATTGTCAATCGTATTCAAACACTGCGCCTCACCACTGGATCTGAAGCTATATGTATGTATGGTTCAGGTCAGTTTCAAACTGAGGACTACTATATGGCTCAGAAACTCTTAAAAGGGTGTCTGGGTACTAATAATTTTGATGCTAACTCGCGTTTATGTATGTCTAGCGCTGTAGCTGGATACATACAAAGCTTTGGATCGGATGGTCCGCCGTGTTGTTATGAAGATTTGGAGTTAACGGACTGTGCGTTTTTAATTGGGACAAATACGGCGGAATGTCACCCAATTATTTTTAACAGACTTGAGAAATACCACAAAAAGAACCGCAAAGTGAAAGTGATTGTGGTTGATCCCCGTCGCACACCAACCGCAGAAGCCGCTGATTTACATTTAGCTATTCGTCCCGGTACAGATATCGACTTGTTGAACGGTATCGCTCACTTGTTGATGCGCTGGAACTACATAGATACCGCATTTATTGACGACTGCACCAGCAACTTTCCCGCATATGCTGAGGTGATTCGCCACTATCCTCCAGAGGTGGTGGCTCGTCAATGTGGTATCAGTGTTGAAGATTTAGAAACAGCAGCACGCTATTGGGGTCAATCTAATCGGGTGTTGTCCCTGTGGTCGATGGGCGTGAATCAATCATCAGAAGGAACTGCTAAGGTCAGAACTATTATTAACCTGCACCTGATGACTGGACAAATTGGCAAGCCAGGTGCAGGACCTTTCTCTCTCACTGGTCAGCCAAACGCGATGGGAGGACGAGAAGCTGGAGGTTTATCGCACTTGTTACCTGGCTATCGAGTGGTCAAAAATCCTCAGCACCGCGCCGAGGTTGAGGAGTTTTGGGGACTCAAGCCAGGACAGATTTCTCCAAATCCCGGTATGACGGCTTGGGATATGATTACTGGGCTGGAAAATGGCAATGTGGGGTTAGTGTGGGTTGCTGCTACTAATCCTGCTGTGAGTATGCCGGATTTGGAACGGACTAAGAAGGCTTTGTTGCGATCGCCCTTCACCATCTACCAAGACGCCTACTATCCAACAGAAACCGCTGCTTACGCTCATGTCCTGCTTCCAGCTGCACAGTGGAGTGAGAAAACTGGCGTGATGACCAATTCTGAACGCATGGTC